>JBEEGK010000435.1:0-2528 GCA_041166845.1 Acidobacteriaceae bacterium | reverse complement strand
TTTTTACAATTTGTCGTCGCTTCATCTCGTACTCCTTCAACAGTCGCTTCCGGGGCGGAGTATACACCCGCCGGGATTTGTCCAGACATAAAAAGTGGTTGAAAATGCCGGGAGCAGAAGGGCTTGTACCAATTTGTTTTTGGACGGTCTTAGGGAAGTCATCAAAACGCATCGGTAGGACTCAGCTTTTCAGCTTCCGGCAAATCGCACCCGCAAGACCTACAAGTCTAGTGCCCAGCAAGCTAAGCGTTCCCTCTTTGTGATGAATTTGCAGCTCGGCCTTTCGGGCGGATTCCCGAAGGCGTTATTGTTCTGGCGACCCAGCTAAGGATCTGATCAGTTTGCTTATGCTGTGCGCGACCCTGAATGACTCTGCGACCGCGGACGGGTTGAGTAATCCAAGTCCACACGTTGCCGTAACCATCGCGCGCTGAGCAAATTTCTGTGGATCGCCAGCCAGGGAGGCCGCTTTCAACCAGCGAATAAAGATGGTAGCTGAATCGATAGCGTTTAGACCCTGTCGTGTCGGAATGATTCCGTAGGCAACGGCTCCTCCATGATTCACGAAGTCGAGCGCATGCCAGTCGGCAAAAAACTGGTCAAGCCCCTCATGGGCGTCGAACGAAATAATATCCGGCTTAACGAGGAACATGCGGTGGAATGGGCGGGCTGCGCAACAGTGCAGTCCAGCATAGGCTCCGCGAATTCGAGTGTCCTCCAGTGTGGCCGCCAATGCGTTGAGCCGCTGCTCCTCTGACACAGCGTTTGCGACAGATGCGTCCAGGCACAAGGCTGGTTCGTCAACAAACAGCAGCACAGGCAGCCCAGCAGATTTCAGGCGATCTATCTGCCAGGCAATAATCTGCGAGACATGAAATGCGACGGCTGCAAAAAGTGCTGGATCGGACAAGAAGGGTCGACCCTTGTGGAACAGATAGGAGGACAGCGTGATTGGGCCCTCGATCTGCCCCTTTACGGCGACCGCGGAACTCAAGAGGCCAGATGACAATGCTTCTTCGAAGGCGCCAAAGCCAGCCGCGTTTGCCCGCGTTAACTCACCATTACTCCGATGAAGCATTTCGAGCACTGAATTGAGCCGGCCTTTTTTTACCTGATAACCGTAGCCTTCGTTGCGAGGCTCAATCAATTCTTCCACAACACCGAGGGCTTGGCCTACGACACTCTCCCGTTCCGAGAGTTGAGGCAGCTGCGGCCAAAAGGGAATTTCAGGCGAAAACTCGGCGACTGACTTAATCGCCGATGTAATAGACGTGAGAGGTAGACTGCCAATACCTGTGACCGCGCCCGCCGGGACGAAAGGCGTTCGGCTGTTATGAGATGTAATAACTGAGGGTTGCACTATTCAGTTCTCCGCAAAAGCCTTGCCGTGAAGGCCTGTGAATGTAGCATTCGCCACGCGGCGAATAGACTTGATGCAGGCGCCGATTTTAGCCACACATTTCTGTCACGCCCTTGCGTCTTCGAAGGCACCTTCAACCGTATCACGATTACGTACTTGATCTCACGCGCCAGAGTTGGGCCTGCCATCGCTATAATAATTAAAGAGGGGGCTCGGCGCTGAAATGGGGAAGAGCTAGAGGATCCAAAGACGGCCAACCAATGTTGGGTTCGCGGGATGTGGCCCGAATGGCCGCGCTAAAGACTAAAAGGAAGAAATGACGAGAGCTCACCAACATCCTCTTGAAAAGATTCTCGAAAGTCGAATTGCCATCATCGACGGAGCGATGGGCACGACGATCCGCACCTATGGCATGACGGAAGCGGACATCCGCGGAGAGCGTTTCAAGAACTCGACGAAGGGCCTGCTGAACAACGGTGACCTCTTCTCCTTGACCAAACCGGAAATGATTGGTGACATCCATCGCCGGTTTCTGGAGGCAGGAGCGGACATCATTGAGACCAACACCTTCGGCGCAACTAGCATCACTCAAAGTGAATTCTTTGTCGACGATCCTCGGGAGCACGGCGGCCGGAAGGACCCCACATTCTATCAAAAGATCATCGACGATCCGTTCCTCTGCACCTTGGCGTGGGATATCAATGAGCAATCGGCGCGGCAGTGCCGCGAATGGGCCGATCGCGTGGGCACTGCAACCGCGCGTCAACGCTTCGTGGCGGGGGCAATTGGACCGCTGACCGTATCTCTTTCGAACTCGCCGGATGCCGATGATCCAGGCTTCCGGGTGGTGACGTTCGATCAGGTTAAGACCGCCTACATTAAGCAGGTGCGCGCCCTAATTGCCGGAGGCGTAGACCTCCTCTTGGTCGAGACAATCTTCGACTCTCTGAATGCCAAGGCGGCTCTTGTCGCCATCCGTGAAGTGTTCGATGAAGACGGCAAGAATTTGCCGATAATGATCTCGGCGGCGGTGGGGCGTGGCGGCGAGACGATGATCTCGGCGCAGACGACTGAGGCATTCTGGAACGCCGTGCACCACGTCAAACCCTTGTCGGTGGGTCTCAACTGCTCCCTCGGCCCCGATCTCATGTACCCGTTCCTGGAAGAG
>JBEEGK010000434.1:0-4947 GCA_041166845.1 Acidobacteriaceae bacterium | reverse complement strand
CTGATAACGAAAGCGATTAATAAATACTTCCAATTGTTCAATGCGGTCACGCTGGTTTTTGTAGGCCGCTTCAAGTTGCTCGAGGCGCTGAGTTTTTTGTCCCAGATATTTTTCGTAGTTTCCACTGTAGAGATGAATGCGCTTGTTCCATATCTCGGCAATTCTGTTGACTGTGATGTCGAGGAAATAGCGGTCGTGAGAGATCAGGACAAAAGCGTTGGGATAATGTGTCAGATATTCTTCCAGCCAGTTGCGGGCCTCTAGATCGAGATGGTTCGTCGGTTCATCCAGCAACAGAAGGTTGGGCTGTTGCAGAAGCAGCTTGGCCAAAGCCAACCGCATCTGCCAGCCACCTGAAAATTCTTCTGTGGGACGGTCCCAATCTTCTTTGCGGAATCCCAAGCCCGCTAGAACGCTGCCAACTTTGCTCTCAATCGAATAACCGTCGCGCGTGAGGAACTCGTGCTCGATGCGGTGGTACCTCTCCGCCACCTGCGAGTACTCGGCGGAGGAATGATCGAGCTCTGACATGCTTCCAGTTAGATCTTCCATCTCCTGCTCCATCGCGCGCAGATCGTCAAACACCGACATGCACTCGGCGAAGACTGATTTTCCGGAGAGGGAAAGGCCGTCTTGCGGAAGATAACCGGCGCTGATGCCCTTGGCGGTGCTGATGGAACCGTAGTCGAGGCCTTCCATCCCGGCGAGAATTTTCATCAGCGTGGACTTCCCGGTACCGTTGACGCCGACCAGGCCGATGCGATCACGCGGAGTGATCATCCAATCCACGCCCTCGAACAGGAGCTTGTGGCCAAACCGTTTTCCGGCAGAAGACAGTTGAATCATGAGGCGTATTCAATCGTCTCATGAGACGGCGCGTTCGCAAAAAGGTGGGCTTCGTGATTTACCAACCAGCGTGTCATCCTCGAGGAAGTCCAAGCCGCGTTCAACGCGGGGCGACGAAGGACCTATGCATTGTGTCTGCGCTAAAGGGAATACGCAGGTTCTTCGCTGCGCTCAGAATGACAGCGAATATTACTGTGCGGTCGTCGCGTGGGCCGCACCAATTTCTTCCATCGCGCGGTCAATGACAGATTGCATCTCGCGAGCGTACTTCACTTCGCGCCCTTTGGCTAACGCTTTGCGGGCGTTTTCAGCGGGGAACCAGGTGGGGTTTCGCTCATCCTCGCAGGGAGTATCAGTGCTTGCCACTTCCATCAGAAAAGCCTTCACCACGAATTCACGCACTCCGGGCGGCTTCCAGAAAACGCCTTTGGAGTAGAGATAGACATGAAAGTGGCGGGGCTCAATCAATCCCCTGGCGCCGGCTTCCTCCATGGCCTCGCGCGCGGCTGCCTGCGAGTGTGAGAGAGATTGCGCGGGGGCGCCCTTAGGAAAAGTCCACTTGCCGCCGCCAGCGGTATTCACCAAAAGGAATTCGACGGATTCATTCACGCGCCGGTAGCAGACGGCAGCCACCCTGAGGGGCAGAGCGAAACTAAGATAGCGGGATGCACCCATGCTGGCGTCTCCGTGGCGCGTGTAACTAATTCGATAATAACCGTGAAATGTTGCAGGAAGATTAATTGCCATAAAAAAGGTGCAGTGCGCAGATTACTTGGGGAATACGGGACTTGGGGTAGCGAGACTAAGGGTCACCGGGCGACTTCGACTTCTGGCTCTTCGAAGCCGGTGAAGGCTCTCGCTGATTTAGTCTCCAGCATACGCATGGTGCCCAGAATTGTGCATAGAACGTTTTCGTTCCCAATCGCGGTATTGACCATGAGGTGGTAGAGCGAGCGCGTGGGCCAGTCGGCGCCAAAGTAGTGCTTCACAAAACTGATTCGATCACGATCGACAGTGTCAACCATCTCTTCTATGTTGACGTTTTTCGGGATTCGTCCACTCTCGTGCAGGCGCCGGATTTTTTCTGACCGTGGGGCGTAGAGAAATACGTGGAACGTGTTCGGATGCTGGCGCAAAAAGTAAGGCGCGCCGCGGCCAACAATCACGCAGTTACCTTCGCGTACTGCTTCTTCCATCACGCGTTGTCCGACTTCGACCATGCGGTCGGCGTCAAAGGGTGCGCTGGCGGCATCAATGTTTCGCTCATAGCTGCCGCGCAGAAATATTTTGGCGAGCCGGCGGAAAGTACCGTCCACGCGCTCTTCGCAGCGCTCGACAGCCGAGCAGTCCACCTTCGCGAGCTTGGCAATCTCCTCCGTCAGGGAATGGTCCCAGAGTTTCCAGCCGAGGCGTTTAGCAAGTTCGCAGGCAATTTCGCCGCCGCCGCTTCCATATTCCCGTTCAACCGTTATGACTCGATACATAGGAACCCTCAGTGGACCGGAACTTCGCCTCCCCGGCGTGGCTTCTTCATCAGAAATACGACTGGCACCATAGCAAGGATCGCGATGGCGAGAAGCCAGAAGTCATCAATATAAGCCAGCATGGTGGCTTGGCGAAAGACCATACCTTCGATGGTGGCATAGGCCTTGTGCATTCCTGCGGCGGTATTTCCACCTCCCAGCCTGCTTGCGGCGCCCAGCAGGGCACTCCGCATATTGGGATTAGATGCCGAAAGGTGACTTGAGAGGTGGGTCTGGTGAAACTGGGCGCGGCGGTCGAGCATGGTAGTGACGACAGAAATCCCGACGCTGCCGCCGATGTTGCGGGCAAGGTTCATCAATCCAGAAGCAGCATTGTTCTTCTCGCGTGGCAGATAGGCGTAGGCAGCAGTATTGATAGGCACGAAAAGAAAGGCCATCCCGACTGCCTGGATGGTCCTGGCAATCACCACGGTGCGAAAGTCCACTCCGAGCGTGAACCGCGTCATGTTGTACAAGGAAAAGGACAGTACCACCAGCCCAAACACCATCAGCTTCCGAGGGTCAACGCGGGAGAGCAAAAAGCCCACCAGCGGCATGAGCACCATGATGGCAAAGCCGCCGGGGGAGAGGCCCATTCCGGCCTGCTGGGCGGTGTATCCGAGCAAAGTCTGCATGAAAAGCGGCAGCAAGAGCGTGCTGCCCAGCAGGGCAAAGCCCAACATGAACATCATTAAGTTCGCGGATGCGAACGTCCTCTCCTTATATAAGTGCAGATCAATCACCGGATCTTTGTGGTTCCATTCCCACAAAGCCACGAAGACAAGAGAGGCCACGGAAATTATAGTGAGCGCCAGAATGAAGTGGGACTCGAACCAGTCATCCCGCTGACCTTTATCCAAAACAACCTGGAGCGTACCAAGCCCTAAAGCCACGAAGCTCAAGCCAACATAATCAATTCGAGTTTCGGACAGCTTTTTGCGCTTGAAATAAGGAGGATCCTGAATGAGCCGTGACGTAAGTATGAGCGACACGATGCCCACCGGAATATTCAGCAGGAAGATCCATCGCCAGGTGAAATTATCAGTGATCCAGCCTCCCAAGGTCGGCCCGATTGCTGGCGCCATGACAACGGCGATTCCATAAACGGCGAAAGCCATGCCCCGTTTAGCCGGCTCAAACGTGTCCGCCAGGATCGCCTGCTCGCTCGGCTGTAGTCCTCCGCCACCGATGCCCTGCAACACGCGAAAGAAAATGAGCATTCCGAGGTTGGGAGCCAATCCGCAAAGGAGCGAGCTCACAGTGAATATGGCAACGCAGCTCATGTAGAAGCGCTTGCGTCCGATGATGGAAGACAGCCATCCGCTCAATGGCAACACGATGGCATTCGACACGAGGTAGGAGGTGAGTACCCAGGTGCTTTCATCGGTTCCTGCGGAGAGACTGCCAGCGATGTGAGGAAGGGAGACGTTGGCGATGCTGGTATCGAGCACCTCCATGAAGGTAGCGAGGGTGACGGCGACAGCGATGATCCATGGATTGACCGCTGGCCGCCAGTCAGCAGAATCCATAGTCGCTACCGCCGAACTCATCTTATCCAGACCTTGGGTTCGACCGACATGCCAGGACGCAGAACGTGTTCCTTAGTTTCTCCCGGATCGAATGTGATCTTTACTGGAAGCCGCTGTACGACTTTCACAAAATTTCCCGTCGCATTTTCCGGAGGCAATAAGCTGGTAATCGCCCCGCTCGCGCCAGCCAGACTCTGCACGTGGCCTTTGTAATCCTTGCCATTAACGTCCACGTGGATGTTGACAGGTTGCCCTGCCCGCATGTGTCTTAACTGCGTCTCTTTGAAGTTCGCGGTGACCCAGATGTCGTCGAGATTGATGATCTTCATCATCTCCTGTCCGATCTGAACGTTCTGGCCAACTTCCACGGTTCGGTTGGTCACGATCCCGCTTACTGGAGCCACGACCTGCGTGTATTGCAGGTTAAGTTTCGCCTGATCGAGCGCCGCTTTTTTAAATTGCGCCTGCGCGTCGGCAGATTGCGCCCGCGAGCGGATCGCCTCCACTTGCTGCGGGGCGGTCTGGGATGAACGCAGACTCGACTCCGCCTGAGCGAGCTTCGCCTGCGCCTGGCTGATTTGCTGCTGCGCGGAAGAGGCCATGGCCCTGGAAGCGTCAAGGGTGGCGGCGCTGGCCTGCGCGGCGGCGACGGCCTGATCGTATTGCTGCTGCGAAATTTCCTGCTTATCTACAAGTTGCTTGTAGCGAACTAGATCACTCTGCGCTTTCGTGTTGTTGGCCTGGGCCTGTGCGATTTGTGCGAGGGCTGCCTGGTGCTGCTGACGGGCAGAACTGATCCCAGCTTCAGCATTCTTGACGTCAGCCTGCGAAGTGGAAAGTTGGCTGGCGGTGCCAACAGAAGTGATAGGAATGTTCACTTTTGCGGCATTGGCCGCTGCCAGGGCGTTTTCATAATCCGCTTTGGCGCTTTCGTAGGCCACCTGGTAATCGCTGGCGTCAATGTGTACGAGCGGCGTTCCCGCCTCGACAAACTGGTTGTCATTTACCAGCAGCCCGTCTACGTGTCCGGAGACCCGGGCACTGACAGA
>JBEEGK010000433.1:0-5188 GCA_041166845.1 Acidobacteriaceae bacterium | reverse complement strand
CGGGACGTTCCACCCTAAACACTCCGGTGTTTTGCGCCGTGGAACGCGGAGGGCAGCTTCGCCGCCGAGTTGTAGCCGACGTGACCGCTGCTACTCTCCAGTCAGTGAATTCACTCCATTTCGAAGGCGAGATATTTCATTTTTCCGTCGCGTTTCACTTGAAGGACAACTGGGTCACCAGACTTGAATGCGCTGAGCGTGGTCTGCAATTCCGAAACCGACTGCAGGGGTGTGTGGGCGATCGCGCAAATGATGTCGCCGGCCTGCAAGCCGGTGTCGACGGCATTTGGTCCGCCGGACTGGGCTACCACTACTATCCCGGAGTCGCTACCTCCCGCATGCAGCAGTGACCGCACCTTTTCATCTAAATTTGTGACGAAAACACTCAGTTGCCAGATCAGGTTTTTCGACAGTTCAGGGGCGTCGGATAATTCATCGATCTTGTCGTGGTACACCGTAACCGGAACTTTGAATGACATCGGGATCCTGCCACGAAGCACATCAACTTTCATGACCTGATCAGGGGGATGCATGTAGAGTGCAGTTATAAATTCGGGAAAAGTCGCAATTGGGCGATCGTCAATGGCCAGCACGATATCTTCTGCCCGCAGGCCTGCTGCTTCGGCGAGCCCGCCAGGATTAACGTCGGAAATGATCGCTCCCCAACTCCGGGCCAAGCCCAGGCCTGCTTCCAAAGTAGGGGTGATATTCTGCGCTTTTGCGCCAATGGCGACTCGCTGTACATGTCCATCTTTGCGCAGATGCTGATAGTCAAAATTGACGATCTCGGCTGGAATCGCAAAGCCCAGCCCTTCGCTGCCGCCACCCTTGCTCAATATCAGAGTATTTATTCCCACCACGTTGCCGTCGACATCTACCAGTGGCCCACCGCTGTTTCCAGGATTTAGCGCCGCGTCTGTCTGGATGTACACCATGGGATTATCTGGATTGGGTTGCCGCGCCACCGAGCTGACCACTCCCATCGTCACTGAATCGCGCAAACCCTCAGGGCTTCCGATTGCCAGCACCAACTCCCCCTGGCGGACTCGCACATTCCCACGCAAGTGAACGCTCGGCAGATTCGTCGCCTCCACTTTGAGAAGAGCCAAATCAGATGCTTTGTGCGAACCCAGCACCTTGGCGTCCAGGATCTGCCCGGCATGGATCGGTTGGACGTCGAGGGAGGAGTCAGCCGGGGGCGGGGGAAGGATCACCCGGATGCGTTGCCCTCCCTCGACGACGTGAGCATTGGTGATGATGTATCCGGCAGGATCGACGATGATTCCCGCGCCTACGGCATGCTGGCGCACAATTTTCGCCGTTTCGGTTTGTCCATGTTCTTCCGCGGGGCCATAGCCAGCGACCACGATCTGAACCACAGCGGGAGAAACCTTGTTCACTACCTTTTCAATCGAGCTATTCAAGTCACGCAGGATGTTCGATGAAGCGGACGCGTCTGATCGGATTGCAGATGTTTCAGCAGAGTGGCGAGTTGCGATCAATTGCGCGTGCGCAGTCGCAGCCAACAGTAAACAGACGGCGGTCGATTTAATGCATTGCAGTGTGGTCATGCTGAACCTTTCTGAGTAGAACGAAAATGCTTCACACCCAAGCCTTGCCGCCCAACGCAAGATCGACGGTGATGGCGTAGGTGCAATACATCAGCCACATGCCGGTCACAAATTGGAAGAAGCCTACAAGGCGACCGCCCAGGTTCCAGGAGAGCAACCGCGTAGGAATTTCGATCGCATAGATCAAGGTCAGTCCGACAAAGATGAGCGTCACAGGAATGTCTCCGGCATGGCAAAAAACATCCATGCCAAGAATGCTGAGAAATAGAAACGCGATTGCCATCCAGCCATCCGGCTGAGCGTCGGAATCGATGTACCTCCTGTAGGCCATCGCGAACCAGTGAATTCCATACGCCGTGAACGCCAGGCCCGCCATATATAAAGGAGCCGCTTTGCCGAAGACGTTGAACCACGTCAGTCCAGTCAATAGATAAATGCCGGTGAGGAACTGCATGAACCCGGGCATCCAGAAGCCCCACAGACCCATGGTTCGGTTCACTTCCGGAGTGGACTCGGGAAATTTGAACAGGGCTTGACCACCCCAAATGAAGTAGCCAGTACCCAAGCCAAAAAAACCGATGGCGATCGGCACGAACGGCGAACTTGCAAACGAAAAGGCTTGTGCTTCCATTTTTTTAATTCTCCTCAGAGATCCTTCCTGCACGGCCTCTTCCAATCGGCGAACCGGATTGTAGTAACTCATCGACGCAATCGATCTGCACAGTTACCGACTGCATCTAGCGATCTTCGCCTCCGTAGTTCGTTGCAAGAAGAGAGTGTGGCGCTAGCCTCTGTCCAAATACTGACGCAGATATCCCTATCTGGACACTGCGATCGTTTGGCCGTGGTCAAACATCTGCAAAGTGTTGTGACATCAGCGTTACGTTTTTGGAGATCTGCATGCATTCACTCAAGAGTGGCGGGACGCCATTCGAGAATTAATCAAGAGGCAGGAACCGTAATGGCAAATAAGAAAACAAGAAAGTGCGCGCGCCAGGAGCTTCAGCATATCCATACCCCGCAATCGATTGACCAGGAACTCGCTCGCCTGAAGAAGGATTTGGAATTGATTCCGCAAGAACAGCAGCAGGTCCGGCCGCTGCTCCAGGAGCACCACGACACGATTCAAGCGCTGCTCGACAAGAATTCGAAAGCGTCACGGCAGGACCTTGCTCCGCAGATTCACGCCATCAGCGACGAAACGCACCGCCAGATTCACGCCCTGCTTACCGATCACCAGAAGGAGTTGGAAAAGGAGATGCAGCAACGCGAGCACAACGGTGGAGAGAACAGGCGATGAAAAACCTGAATTCAACCAACCGCGAGAATTCGCCTGGGAGCGACGGGACCCCGAGCAATCAAACAACCGCGAAAGTGGCGGACGCCCCGTTGTTTCCTTTTTGGATCGAGGATCGCGGACTAAGTTTCTTTCTCGGGTTTCTCATTCTCGTGACCATGTTTGTGCCCATGGTTCACCTCTCACGATACGGACGAATTGGACTCGGCCTAATGTTCGCGCTGATGCTCTTTTCCGGCGCGGTCGCGAGTATTCACAACAGAATTCTGCTGTACCTAGTCATCGCTCTTACCGTCCTTGAATTTGCCGCGGACCTGATCGTCGAATTCGATGCGTCGTTCGGACACCTGAGTTGGGACACGGTGCTCAAGATATCAGGGCTTGCCATTCTCGTGGTCGTGACCCTGAAGCAAACGTTTCGCCCAGGGCCGGTCACCATGCATCGGGTCATGGGCGGAGTCGCAGCCTACCTGCTGATTGGCGTCACTTGGGCGTTTGGATACAAGCTGCTAATGGAGCAGCGTCCGGATGCAATCCATTTCCAAACATTCGTAGGCGGGATTGCCACCGGCGAACCGAGCCTTTTGATGTATTTCAGTTTTTCCACTCTGACCAGCGTCGGATACGGAGATGCTTACCCGGTACATCGGATTGCGCGCTCGCTGGCCACTGCAGAAGCGCTTATCGGACAACTCTACCCAGCGGTCTTGATCGCAACATTGGTCGGCCTGTCGTTACAGGCACGAGTCCAGTGGGAAAACGGACGATGTGCGCTAAGGCGGTCGCAGGCATACGAGGCGATATCAGACACCACAAAATGTTCACCTTGAAGAAAATGTGCACGCGGCATCTTTGCAATTGAATGACGAAGAATATCTGGGATTAACAGGAATAGCGCAAAGGGCTTCCTGAATCCAGACGGATTCAGGGCAGGGCGATCGCTATAAAGGAAGGTCACAGAAATGGAGAATGAGAGTAAAAATCAATTTTCACGTCGAGGATTTCTTGGGATCAGCACCGCTGCTCTTGCGGCCGCCGGCGGGTTGGCGGTGAGCAGTGTTATGGCACAGGAAAACCAACAGCGAACTACTCGCAGCGCGACCGATCCTGGTCCCGCAAATCCGACGGTGGATGTCCAGAACCCGGATTCCGCGTGGCCACCTGCCACCGATTCCATGAGTCTGGTTCAAAACTTCAAGTATCCGTTCGCCTTCGCGAACAAGCGGACCTACGAAGGTGGATGGTCAAGGGAGGTGACCGTCCGCGAACTCCCGGTCTCGAAGACCCTGGCTGGCGTAAATATGAGGCTTACTGCCGGAGGCGTGCGCGAACTTCATTGGCACACGGCCAATGAATGGGCGATCGTGCTCTACGGGTCAGCGCGGATCACTGCCATTGATCGCGATGGCAAGAGCTTTGTTGCCGACGTGAAGAAAAACGATCTGTGGTATTTTCCCAGCGGGATTCCGCATTCGATTCAAGGCCTCGATCCGGATGGCACAGAATTCATGCTCGTCTTCGACGACGGGAATTTTTCGGAGTCGGAGACAGTGCTGCTGAGCGACTCGATGGCACACCTGCCGCCCGAAGTCCTTTCGAAAAACTTCGGCGTTGCGGAAGCCGCATTTACGAATGTTCCTAAGCAGGAGTTGTTCATTTTTCAGACCGCGGTTCCCGGATCACTGGAAGTTGATCAGAAAACAGCCGCTGGAGCGCTGGGGAAATCGCCTCAGAATTTCGCTTTCCGCACAATGGAGATGCCGCCGACGAAGCGGACGAAAGGTGGAGAAGTACGCATTGTTGATTCGAACACCTTCAAGGCCTCGGCGAACGTTGCCATGGCGATGGTCACAGTTCATCCGGGAGGACTGCGTGAACTGCACTGGCATCCTAATGCTGACGAATGGCAGTACTACATTTCCGGCAAGGCGAGAATGACGGTGGTGGCGACGGGCAATAAAGCCCGCACAATGGACTTTCAGAGCGGCGACGTCGGGTACGTAGAAAAAACTCTGCTGCATTACATCGAGAATACCGGGAACACAGACCTGGTCTTCCTGGAGATGTTCAAGAGCAGCTTCTATCAAGACTTGTCGCTTTCGGAGTGGTTGACCCACACCCCGCCTGAGCTTGTGATGGCACATCTCAATGTGGATAAGGCGACGCTTGACGCAATACCAAGAGACGAGTTGGTGATTGTGCCGGCGTAGTGGAAGCACAAGATCGTAATTAAGATCCGCGGAGGGCTATTAAGGGAAAAAGAGATTTTCGAAAGTTAATGCGTCAGTGCGTTCGAGCCTGGTACCAGCTGAAGCGGACA
>JBEEGK010000432.1:0-7723 GCA_041166845.1 Acidobacteriaceae bacterium | reverse complement strand
GATGAACGACCATCCTGACAAAACCCGCCAAGCCCTCGACGCGCTGCTCGTAGCTCGTAACCTCGAGCGGGTGGCCGATCACGCCACAAATATCGCCGAGGATGTCATATTCTGGGTGCGCGGTGCTGATGTACGCCACAACGCCGGCTCGGAGCTGCCTCTGCCGCAAAGCATCAACGAGATTCGTTAACACTCTCGAACGTGAGGTGTGATTGAGAAACCGTTTCTGGGCGATTCTGCTTTTTACCTGCCCGCTCATCGCTCAGACTCGCCAGATTAATCTGCCGAACAGCAAAGTATTGTCTGTCCCATCTCTGGGCCGTTTGGATTCTGTCAACGGATTTCCGGTCACCATCGCGCTCAGCCCGGACCATCAATACGCTGCCCTTCTGAATGATGGATATGGCGCCGAAGCCAATCAATCGCACCAATCAATTGCGATCATCAACCTCAAGACTCGCCAGCTTAAAGATTTTCCCGAAGATCGTCTGCCGGAGGAAGCCCGTCAGAGCTACTTCATTGGACTTGCCTTCAGTCCGGACGGCCATCACCTATATGCGTCGGTCGGGTCCATTTCCGATCCTACTGGCGAAAAGCCCTCCAACACCGGTAACGGAATCACGGTTTACTCTTTTCGCGAAGGCACCGTTGCCCCTGAGCGTTTCATCAAAATCGCTCCGCAAAAACTGTTGGCAGGGAAAAAGGTCGCAGATGGCGTTCGTAAAACCGCAGCGGAAACTGCACTGCCATATCCCGCGGGCCTCGCAGTGATTGCGCGTCCTGAGGGAGACGAGTTGCTGATCGCCAACAACTTATCCGACAACGTACTGCTGCTTGACGTTCGCGACGGACGCATTCTTCAGTCCTTCGATCTCAGCACGCATGACTCAGTACCAGTTTCGTTTCCGTACACGGTCGTCGCGTCACGCGATGGAAAACGCGCATGGTGCAGCCTGTGGAATCTGTCTCGTGTTGCCGAGCTGGATTTGGCCAGCGGTAAAGTTTCCCGCTGGATTCCGCTGCTTGAGCCCAATGACTCCCTCGCTCCCGGTTCCCATCCCACGGCTCTGCTATTGAATCATGATGAAAGTATTCTCTACGTCGCGTTATCAAACGCCGATAAAGTAGCCGCGATTTCCAGCGCAACCGGCAAAGTGATTTCATTTCTCGATGCCAACACTGCCGGACAAAAGTTTTCGGGAAGCTATCCCAGTGATCTGGCAGAATCTTCTGACGGCAAGCGCTTGTTCGTGGCAGACGCCGGCATCAATGCACTCGCCGTATTCGACGTCTCGAATCTTAGTGCGGCGACGAACGATTCGGATCAATCGCAAGCTAATTTGACCGCACAAGGCTTTATTCCAACCGATTGGTATCCCAGCGCGGTTTCAGTCGCAGGAGACGACCTGCTGATCGCCACCGCCAAAGGGCAGGGAACAGGGCCAAATAATGGCGCTCCCGCAAACGAGGGACGTCGCCATCGCAAGCACCCTTATATTGCGACGCTTCTTTACGGGTCTGTGTCAATCCTCAATTTTGCCAAGCTTGAAAAAGATCTTCCGGAACTCACTCGAAAAGTTGAGACTGCCAACCTCTTTAATGCCGATCCTGGACAGATGCAATTCGCGGTTGGCAGCAATCCGATCCGCCACGTGATCTACATCATTAAGGAAAATCGCACCTACGACCAGGTGCTCGGAGATTTGAGAGTTGGCAATGGCGATTCGTCCCTCACACTTTATGGAGACGACATCACTCCGAATCTCCACAAGCTTGCCCTGCAATTCGGAGTGCTCGACAACTTTTACGACAGCGGAGAAGTTTCCGGCGACGGCCACGATTGGTCCACTGCCGCCACCACCAGTGATTACAACGAGAAAACCTGGCAGATTTCTTACCGAGGACGGGAGCGAACCTACGATTATCAGGGAACAGTGGCAGATGAATCTCCCCTGGAGCTAGGCTTTTCTGACATAGATGCTCCGTCAACCGGCTACATCTGGGACAATCTTGCCAGCCACAACCTCACGTATCGCGATTACGGAGAATACGTCCAAACCATTTGGTGCAAGCGCGCAAGCAAGTCGGGGAAAACACCCTCGCCAAAAGAAGGCACGCCATCGCCTCTGGCTGCGAATTGCGAACGCCCAGTGGTCCAGAAGGGGGAAGCGCTCCCCGAAAATGTCGGCGACCACAAAGGATCTGCAAGCCCATGGCCCTGGGCCATCCCGATGCCCAGCAAGATCGTCGCCACGAAATCAGTTTTGCGCGATCACTTCGATCCCCTTTTTCCGGACTTTGGAACCGAATATCCTGACCAGCTTCGCGCCGATGAGTTCCTCAGGGAATTTGACGGATTTGTTCAAGCCCGCCGCGACGGAACAGGAACTCAGCTTCCATCATTTGTGCTTCTGTATCTCCCTAACGATCACACCAACGGCACCAGTCCCGGCAAGCCGCGCCCCGCCGCTTCGGTCGCCGACAACGACCTTGCAGTTGGCCGCGTGGTGGACGCGGTCTCGCATAGCAGCTATTGGGACGACACCGCAATCTTCGTCCTCGAAGACGACGCGCAGGATGGGGCCGATCACGTTGACGCTCACCGCTCCATCGCTTTCGAGATCAGCAAATTTTCTCCTGGGGCAACCGCGCACCCATTCGTGGACAGCCGCTTCTACACCACGGTAAACATGATGCACACCATGGAATCCCTGCTGGGACTTCCTCCCATGAATCAAAACGACGCATACGCTCCCGTCATGTCCCCCCTATTTACCGGAGCAGGAACACAGCCGGCTTTCACCGCAGACTGGAGCAACCGCGACACGGGATTGATCTACCAGATGAATCCTCCAAAAGGACAGGCGGCAGAAGAGTCCGCAAAAATGGACTTCACCCGCCCCGACGCCAACAATGCCGCAGTGTTGAATAAGATTTTGTGGCGTGACCGAAAGGGCCGTGTCCAGATGCCAACTCCAAAACACTCCGTAGTGGCAGAAGACAAAGACTAATCGGGGGCCGGCCACCCAGCATCCAATTTCAGAAACGAAGATTCGTGCGCTCTCAACTCGCCCGGTGCTTAGCGTCCGATGCAGGAATCGCGCGCGCGCCGTCTTCAAAACTCTTCAACGCTTCGAGCAGTGGCGGCCCGTACAATCCTGTTTTATGTTCTCCAAAGCCATGTACCTGTCGCAGTTCAGAAACTGTTTTCGGTCTCACGCGGCAGATTTCATCCAGTGACGTGTCGTGCATCACCACGAAGGCCGGCACCTTTTGCTGTTTTGCGGCCTCCCGCCTCCACTGTCGAAGATACTCGCGCAGTTCGTCGTTGACTGCGACCGTCGCCGTCGGAACAGAAAACTCGCGAGCAGATGATGTCCTTGAAGACCGCGCCGCTTTGGCAGTTTGTGGTTTCTGGTCGCTGGAAATCATCCATTCGGGCAACCCGCTGCAAACGTCGCATGATTCGCACGACTCCCACTTGGTGCGCTCTCCAAAATGCGAACAGATGTAACGGTGGCGGCAGGTTGTGGATTCTACAAAACGCCGAATCGTACGATAGCGCTCCCAGGAGCGTTCTTTCTCCGCTGGGTCGCTGACCTGATCAATGAAATAGGCGAGAAGACCGGCGTCGCGCTTTTGCCATAGCAGAATGCAATTCGCAGGCTCACCGTCACGCCCTGCACGACCCGCTTCCTGATAATACTGCTCGATGGATTTTGGCAACGATAGATGGATGACCGCACGCACCGTAGCTTTGTTGATGCCCAATCCAAATGCGATTGTCCCAACCAGGACCCGCGCCTCGTCGGACATCCATCGCTCCTGATTGCTGCGGCGTTCGTCCGCATCCATTTTTCCGTGGTAAGCAATTGCAGGAATTCCGTTGCCTTCCAAAAAGGCGACGGTAGAACTCACACTGTCAATGGTCGGTGCGTAAATAATTACGCTGCCTTCGGGATGCTGCTTCAGCGCTGTCACTAGCGTGTCCTGATGGTCGCGAGCGTTACATTGGCGGACCAGATAGTGCAAATTTGGGCGATGAAAGCTGGCAATATATTTTGCGGGATCACGCAGTTGCAGCTGGCTAAGAATGTCGTGGCGCACGCGCTGCGTCGCGCTTGCGGTAAACGCCGCGATCGGACGATCAGGAAAGGCAGTGCGCAATTTCTTCAACTGCCGGTATTCAGGACGGAATTCATGTCCCCACTCCGAGATGCAGTGAGCTTCATCGACCGCGAAAAAAGCGATCGGGACTTTCTGCAGCCAGTCCATGGTATCGGCGCGCGCCAACCGCTCAGGAGAAAAGTACAGCAACCGGTAATCCCCTCGCCGTGCTTTGGCAATCAACGATGCCTGCTCCCCCGCGGTCACCGAGCTATTTAATACTGCGGCCGGAATCCCCATCTGTGCCAATTGCGCCGCCTGGTCCTGCATCAACGCAATCAGCGGGGAAACCACAACGGCAGTTTTCCCCAACAGCAACGCCGGCAATTGATAGCAAAGCGATTTGCCACCGCCCGTCGGCATGACCACGCAAGTGTCGCGCCCATCCAGCAGGCCACCAACGATTCGCTCCTGCATGGGACGAAACGAGTCGTATCCCCAATACTTGCGCAGCGCGGAACTCAATTCCCCAACTTGCATAACAGAAAGATTAGATCATGGACGAGGCTAGACAGAACTAGATTGGACAGTGTCCACCCTCGTTGCAATTCTCACCCTGCGTTAAAATTGTTCCTTGTCCTCCGCCATCCAATGCCGCGACCTCCGCAAGACCTACGACGGAAAAGTCGAAGCCGTCCGCGGTCTCAATCTCGAAATCCAGACTGGAGAATGTTTCGGTCTCCTAGGTCCCAACGGAGCCGGCAAAACTACCACCATCGAAATTCTAGAAGGCCTGCTCTCTGCGACCTCCGGCGAAGTCACAGTGTTCGAGCGAACCTGGCAAAAGAATGAACGCGAACTGCGCGAATGGATGGGCATCTCCCTACAGGAAACGCGCCTGTCTGAAAAGCTTACGGTGCGTGAAACGCTGGAACTCTTCGCCAGCTTCTATCGCAGTCCACGCTCCTCAAGCGAAGTTTTGGAAGCGCTACAACTGACCGAGAAAGCGGAGTCCTGGGTGGGCAAGCTTTCCGGAGGCCAACGTCAGCGCCTTGCCGTAGCTACGGCGCTGGTCGGTGATCCGAAAATTCTTTTTCTCGATGAGCCCACAACCGGACTTGATCCCCAAAGCCGTCGCCAGCTGTGGGACATCGTTCGCACTTTTCAACGACATGGCGGCACCGTTCTGCTCACCACCCATTACATGGAAGAAGCCGAACGGCTCTGTGATCGTCTTGCAATCATTGATCATGGAAAAGTAATCGCCGAGGGCACGCCCGCCGATTTGATTGATCGGCTCGGAGGCCATCACGTGGTCGAATTTTCGGTAGGCACGAACGGAAACTCTCATCCGCCGCAAACTACGGACGCCTGGCAGTCGCTTCCCGGGGTTGAGTCAGTTCGCGAGGATGATGGTCTGATCAATCTAACCGTCCGCGAACCTCATCACACTATCCCTGCGCTCCTGGAGGCGGTGCACCAGCGCAATCTCGAGTTGCTGCACCTGACCACAAGGCAAGCCAGCCTCGAGGATGTCTTCGTGCGACTCACGGGCCGTCACTTGAGGGAGGACTAGCGTGGACGTATCAGAAAAGCCAGTGCCTCTCGCGGCAGCACCAAAAGGGGAAGCCCCAGGCATTCACAATCGCCGCTGGTCCGGCTTCTCGCATTTGCTGATAGCGAGATTGAAAGAACTCAAGCGTGAGCCCGAGGTCATTTTCTGGATCTTCGTATTCCCCTTGCTGCTCGCCTTTGGATTAGGTATCGCTTTCCGCAACAAGCCGGCGGACATCACAAACATTGCCATTATCTCGAGCAACAAGGATGCACAGGATTTGCTGGCGATGCTCCAGCGTGCTCCGCAAGCAGCGTCCATCCACGCGAAGCTTCTAGACTCCTATGAAGCGCTACAGGGATTTCGCCTCGGCAAGTTCGATCTCGCCGTCGAATCCGACGGCAAGGGCGGCGTTCTATACCACTACGATCCGTCACGTCCAGAGAGCGTGCTTGCCCGTTCGGAAGTGGACGCAGCGCTACAGTCAGCAGCAGGAAGGAAAGATTCGCTGCCTACGTCCTCAGTAGCTTCCAGCGAGCCCGGCTCGCGCTACATCGACTTCCTTATTCCCGGACTTCTAGGGATGAACTTGATGAACTCAGGCATGTGGGGCATCGGATTCGCGCTGGTAGAAATGCGCCAGCGCAAACTGCTCAAACGATTCGTAGCCACTCCTATGCGACGGAGTGACTTCCTGCTTGCGCTTGCCAGCAGCCGTCTCGTGTTAATGATTATCGAAGTAGGGTTGCTGCTAGGCTTCGGCGTTCTCGTATTTCATCTGCGTGTGCTGGGGTCCCTGCCTACAATTATTCTTCTGGGCGCCATCGGCTCCGTGGCCTTCGGCGGGCTGGGACTTCTGACTGCCAGTCGCGCACAAAAAATAGAAAGTGTTAGCGGACTTATCAACCTGATCATGATGCCGATGTGGATTTTCTCAGGCGTATTTTTCTCGTATGAGCGTTTTCCAACAGTAGTGCAGCCATTTATAAAAATTCTGCCACTGACAGCCTTGAATGATGCGCTGCGAGCCGTGATTCTCCAGAGCGCGTCCTTCAGTTCTCAAGCCGAACGCCTACTGATTCTGGTTCTCTGGGGAAGCATTTCGTTCGCACTGGCGGTGCGCTGGTTTCGATGGACCTAAAAGAAGCTTTCAGCTCTCAACTATAGGCTTTAAGCCAAAGGCCGATCTCAGCCCTTCACCGTAATCTTCCTACGCCTCGCCAACTCCTTCTTCGAATACATGCTCTTCCGGCATTTCTTCGTGCCACAAAAGCATGGAGAATCGTCGTCCAAATCTCCGTCATACAGGTTGTAATCGTACGTAAGCTCGGAGCCCGGCTTGATGTTTCGAATGGCGGTGATGATTACCTTGCCCTTGATCTCGTCCACTTCACAGTTGGGATCGCATGAATGATTGATAAACGCCGCGATTCCATCCCCATCAATTACGTGGGTAGCATTGGTCAGGCCGAAAAGGTAAGTTCGTGCAGAGTTTTCATAGAGTGCGTCCGCTTCCGCGATAGTGATGTGCTTTCCCGTGTACTCAGCAACGAACGCCCCCTTTTTTATCGGGGACGTCGTATAACATCCATCGGCGTGAATCGCCGAGCGGCGAATTACCAGGCTCATAGGCGTTCTGCTTCGTCCTCAGTAGCTGCAGTTTCCACCCGCTGCCAGGCTGCGCAGAAGTGGATCGTGAAATTATATCCGCTTCTGAAATCAGTCATGTCAGAGAGGCCACGCCGCGTTGCCACCGGTTCACGCCAATGATAATCTCGTTTAGCTACAAGCTGAGCGGGAGTAGTTCAGCGGTAGAACGCCAGCTTCCCAAGCTGGATGTCGCGGGTTCGATCCCCGTCTCCCGCTCCATCTTTTCAGTAACTTACGAAAGCTCAAATACGATTTGTGTGTTCAATTGTGTTCAGAATGTTCTGAGCTTTTGTTTTTGCTCGTTCATTCCGCAAGACTGGGCTGGGTAGCAAAGGAACCAGCAGGGCGTCAATTTATCAACAGCCAGCTTCAACGACGCAATCGACTTCCACTCCCGGGCGGTCTTTCAAT
>JBEEGK010000431.1:0-10580 GCA_041166845.1 Acidobacteriaceae bacterium | reverse complement strand
AGTTCGCGGATGGCATCGTCGTACTCTTCTCGATTGATGTGAGCTTTCCCCATCAAAAGATGAAATGTGGCGGAATTCTGACCAATCGCCACCAGCTTCGCAAGCGCCCGCTGGCTTAACTCTGCCTGGTGGGCCTCATCGGCGGCAATCCCCAGCACGTACAGATAATTTAGCTGGTCAGATTCCTGCGGCCACAAAGGCTCAAGTTCTGCCGCAGCTTCCGCATAGCGTTGAGTAAAGAAGTAGCAGAGTCCAAGAAGATAGCGCGCCTGCAAAGACGCTGGGACGTCGCGCACAACTGATGTGAACGGTTCCACCGCCGCGCTGAAATTATTTTGCCGGTAATATACCAGGCCGATATTAAGACGTATCCCGGCCACTTGCGGGGCCAACTTCTTAGCTTTATTCAGCGCCTCCAAGGCTGCAGGCCATTGCCGTCGCCGCATATACACAACTCCGAGGTTCGCAAACGCGCCAGCCGAACGCGGATCGATTGCAAGTACTCCTTGGAAACACTTCTCTGCCTTTTCCAAATCTCCGCTCTTAAGTGCCGCTTCTCCCGCTTGAAAGAGTTCGCGAGGATCGCTCGTTCTTCCTTCGTTTGCGGAACCGCTCGCTACGCTTTCAGCTTTGGCGCCCACGGTTGACGTCGCATGCCCCGCAGCTACTGCCATGCCGACAAACAGCAGACAGGCGTTTGTCGCACGCACGAAGCCACGAGTTGTCTTGCGAATACTTGACACTGGTTGAACTCTCTGCTGTAGTGTCCGCCAGCACAAGCACTGATTTCAAGCGAGAAGGAAAACTCCGGTAAAGCAGCTACGCCATGCTGCCTTTGTCTTAAAAAGTGGACGAAAATTTCGTGAGTGAACTCAAGGCAAAGAACTCCACCATCACGATTCGCGATGTCGCGAAGCAGAGTGGTTTTTCTTCCACCACGGTTTCCATTGTTCTCAATAACGCTCCGCTGGCCCGATATATTCCCGCAGTCACCAAGAAGCGGATCGAACGTGCAGCCAAAAAGTTAGGCTACCGTCCCAATCTATTTGCGCGCTCTCTGCGCGGCAAACGCAGCCACACGGTCGGAGTGATGGTCTTCGACATGACCGATCCCTATTGCACGCTGGTGCTTCGCGGCATCGAAAGTTCGCTTTACCAGTCCTCGTATCTGCCTATACTCACCGATGTCCACAACGAACGTGCGCGCTTTGAACGCTACCTCGAGATGTTGTTAGACCGGCGCGTTGAAGCGCTAATCGTGCTTGCCAACTGGCTGTTTGTAAACATTGACGTGCTGGCCGATCTGGAGAAAAACAGTATTCCCACGGTGATGATTGGACAGGAACTGAAAACCGATTCCGTCAGCTCCGTTATTGTGGACAATGAACTTGGCGGTTACGCCGCGGTAGAACACCTCTACGCCTTCGGACACCGCAAAATCGCTTTTCTGCGCGGCCCTAAGACTTTAGGAGATAGTGCTCCACGGTGGAAGGGAGTGCGATCGTTCGCTAAGACAAGTGGCCTGGAGCTGGACCCGCAGCTGATCCTCGATCTTCCCGAATCTCGGGATCCCATCTCAAGTTTCGAATCCGGATATCAGTTAACGGAGGAATTGCTGGCTCGCAAGCACCCATTTACCGCGATCATGGCGTTTGATGATATGACCGCGTTTGGCGCTATACGGGCCCTTGCGAAAGCAGGTATGCGAGTGCCCGACCAGTGCTCAGTGATTGGCTTCGACGATGTGGCGGCATCAAGTTTGTACACCCCGGCTCTTACAACTGTAAGACAGCCGATGGAGATGATGGGCGCGATGGCCGCGGGGATTGCGTGCGACGGTATCACTGCGGTGGTCGAGAAGCGGGATCTGACTGCGGTGCATCGCAAAGTTGCTCCCGAACTCGTTGTTCGTGAGTCCACCCGCAATATTCTGTGATGCCAATCATCCCCGACACCGGCTGTTTACACTTTTCTGTTGTTGCACGAAGTACATCGGGCTCATTTTTTGCTTGACACCTGTCATAGTCAAAATGCACTATTCATACGATTTAATAGTGTTCCCTGGATCCATCTCTGGCGGTGCTTTAAGGGCAGTTTTTGTCGTAGCCGACAGAAGTATGCGGTTTCGCGCCCGACCTTCCGAACGCGTTCGACATCATGGAGTTAAAAATGGGATTCCGTTTTGTGTGGCTGACCAATTTAGCGATGCTTTTCGTTTTCGCAATGGCCGCTTCGGCCCAAGACACCGCCTCCATCACTGGCACCGTATCTGACAGCAGCGGTGCCGCCATCTCGAATGCGCAGGTAACCGTGGACAGCAGCGAACAGGGAATCCATCGGAGCAGCAAGACCAACGGCAGCGGTGACTATCTATTTGCCTCGTTACCGATTGGTTCCTACAACGTGACTGTGGAAGCGCCGGGTTTTAAGAAACTACAGACCCGCGGAGTCATGTTGCGGGTCGGCGAAAAAGCTCGCAATGACGTCAGCATGCAGGTGGGCGCGAGCAATACTGAAATCTCGGTCGAAGGCGCGAGCGTAGCGCAGGTGGAGACCCAATCCTCTGATTTGGCGGGAACAGTTAGCGGTAAAGAGGTTACGCAGCTCGAATTGAATGGACGCAACTTCAGTCAGTTAATTACGCTGGTCCCCGGAGTTACGAACCAGACGGGACAAGATGAAGGCCAGGTCGGCGTCGGCGGTAGCGTTGCATTTAGCGTCAATGGTGGACGCACCGAATACAACAACTGGGAGATGGACGGCGGCAATGTCATGGATAACGGCAGCAACGGCACGTTAAACGTTTATCCCAGCATTGACGCGATCGGCGAAGTAAAAGTCCTCACTTCAAATTACGGAGCTCAGTACGGCCGCAACGGCTCGGGCACGGTCGAAGTCGAGACCAAATCTGGTACCAGCAGCTTTCATGGGGATGCATACGAGTTTGTGCGCAACGATGCGTTCAATTCACCTGCATACTTTCAGAATGGCGTAGTTCCGCCCTACAAAAAGAACGATTTCGGATACACCATCGGTGGGCCAGTCACGATTCCCGGCATTTACAACAAGGACCGGCAGAAGACATTTTTCTTCTGGTCGCAGGAATGGCGCCGGGACCGCGTCCCTTATTCCTTCAACCAGCTAGTGCCTTCAGCGGCGGAACGTGCAGGCGACTTTAGCGACGTTTGCCCCAACTTAAATTCCGGCACTGCAAATGATTTCAGCGATTGCCCGACCCTCGATGGCGTGACTCCGATGCCCAACCTTACCGGATTTCCGGGGTACGATCCCAACGATCCGAACGTTCAGGCATTGCTCGCGCTCATTCCACTTCCGACAGCTGGAAGTCCGGGAGCAGCACAATACAACACCACCGTCACCCAACCCACCAACTGGCGCGAAGAGTTAATTAAGATTGACCACAACCTCACCGATAAGGAACGCCTTACGTTTCGATACATCCACGATTCATGGACAACCCTGAACCCCATCCCCCTGTGGACTAATCAGGGAAGCTTTCCGACAATTGGAACGGATTTCAAAGGGCCGGGACTAAGTTTGGTCACGCGCTTAAGCTCCACTTTCTCCCCGACCCTCCTCAATGAGTTTGTGTTCAGTTACACCACCGATCATATCGTTTTAAATAGCACCGGGGCCTGGAAGCGGCCTGCGAATAGCACGTTTGGTGGTCTCTTCCCGAATAACGGAAATGGGGTAATTCCGGGAATTAATCTGGTGGATCAAGGCAGCGCTTACGGAAACGGTACTTTTGGTGAAGACGCGGGCTACATTCCGAATGGGCCCTACAACTCGAACCCGACATACGGTTTCCGCGACAACATCAGCAAAATTGTGGGCAGACACAACTTACAATTCGGCGCATATTTTGAAGCAGCGCAGAAGAACGAATTCGGCGGGGAATTGGGAGCGGGTTCAGTACCGGGATATTTAACGTTCGATCCGTCAAGCTCAAGCACGACCTCGGGTAATCCCTTCGCGGACCTTTTGCTCGGGAACATTGCCTCCTTCGGCCAGCAGAATCAGTTCATCAAGTATTACAACCGCTACAAAATCTTCGAGCCCTATTTTCAGGACGATTGGCATGCGACGAACCGGTTGACCGTGAATCTCGGTTTGCGTCTGAGCTTGATGGGCACATACAGGGAGCGCTATCACAAAGCGTATAACTTCGACCCTGCGGCCTATCAACCTGGCGTGACAACTCTGAACTCGGATGGCAGCGTTAACAATCTGATTTTGAGCAATGGGCTGCCCAATGGAATCGTTCAATGCGGTGTAGGCGGAGTTCCCGCTGGCTGCATGAAGGGACATCTCTTCAATCCTGCCCCTCGTATTGGTTTTGCTTTTGACCCCAGAGGCAACGGCAAGCTGGCGATTCGGGGAGGTTACGGCGTCTTCTTCGAACACACGAACGGAAACGAAGCTGACACCGAATCCCTCGAGAATTCGCCACCCCTCGCTTTCGCCGCACAGCAAAACAATATCGTCGGATATTCGAATATCGGCAGCTCCTCGGGCAGCGCCGCTCCTCAATTCCCGCTGAACGTAAATGCAATTCCTCAAAAGGCCATTTGGCCCTATGTGCAGCAGTGGCATCTCGACGTGCAGCAACAGTTTGTCGGGAACATGGTTGCGACTGTCTCCTATGTGGGCAGCAAAGGGACGCACTTAGGGAGGCAGACCAATTACAACCAGTTGCGGCCAATCCCACTTTCGCAAAACCCATACCAAGCAGGCGAGGCGATGGATTGCAGCTTAATCACCTCGAGTGGAGGGACCACGCCGAGCGGAGCGCTTGTCAGTGGCCAGGCATTGACCAACGCGAATATAGCCTGCGGAAATATTAGCCCTGATCCGTTCCGGCCCTACTTAGGCTATGGGGACATCACCCGCCTTCAGAACCAGTCATCCTCTATTTACCATGCCCTTCAGGTGGCCGTTCGCCGCAGCTATAAAGGTTTGGATTTAAATTTTGCTTACACCTATAGTCACTCGATTGACGATGCCTCTGATCGCTTTGACTCCAGTTTCGTTGATTCCTACAACCCCTCGGCGAACCGTGGCAACTCATCCTTTGACCAGCGCCATGTCTTGAATTTCGGATACGTTTGGGACCTCCCCTTCTTTAGAGAGCCAGGCTTGATCCATAGCGTTCTAGGCGGCTGGCAATATTCGGGCATCACTACCTACAACACGGGTTCGCCATTCAGTGTGAGATTCAATTCCGATAACGCGGGCGTGGCCAACGGAATCAACGGGGCAACATTTGCTGACATCGTAGGAGACCCACGGGCCGGAGTGGTTCAAAGTCCGCTCGACGGCTTCGGACCTCTTTATTACAACCCCGCAGCTTTCACCGCGCCGCGAGGACTAACTTTCGGGGATTCAGGCCGCAATATCTTACGCAATCCAAATCGCATCAATTTCGATATGGCATTATTCAAGCATTTCGCTTTCACCGAGAGAATGGGGCTGGAGTTTCGCGCCGAGGCTTTCAACGTGTTTAACCATACCGAATGGCAGGGAATCGCTGGCGATTCCGGCTCCGCCGCCAACGCGGTGGGCGCAGGAACAAATAACCTTGGAGACCCGGGCCTCTTCCGTCCCAACGCTGTTCACAACGCGCGAGTTCTTCAGCTGGCTTTGAAGTTTGTGTTTTAACTTGTGAGTCGCTGCTTCCATCCCCCGGCTCAAGAAGCCGGGGATTTTTTTGTTATGTGGAATTAGGCGTCGCTGACCTGCACCCATCTTCGTTCCCGTGCGCTGGCGGCAATGGCCTCACAGAGAATCAGTTCTTCGTGTCCAGTCTCGAAGGTTGGAAAAGTGCGGGCAGCCTGCAAATCATCCGCAGCCAGATAACTGTAGAAATCTTTAAATAGTTGCGCGAACGTGTCTGGATATCCTTCGGCGTGTCCTCCGGGATAAGCAGCATATCCGCGCGCCTCCGGGCTCATCAGCGTCGGATCCTTTGCCATGTACTTATTCGGCTCGTTGCGCTTTCCTATCCAGAGATTGTTTGGTGACTCCGAATTCCACGCCAGCGAGCCTTCCAAGCCGTCAATCTCAAACCAGAGCCTCGCCTTGCGCCCGGCGCTCACCTGCGACACGGTCATCACTCCTCGGACGGAATTTTCAAAATGAAGCAGAACTGATCCGTAATCATCGGTCGCAATTTTCACCTCGTCCACAACTCCGCTCTTACCGGTTTGGAACGTTTGCACACGTCCTCGTGGACGCTGGCGGTTCGGAACGACAGTCGCGAGGTCTGCACAGACCTCAGTCACTTTTAGGCTCGTAATCCAAGTTACGAGATCAAGCCAATGCGTGCCAATATCGGATATTGCGCGCAGTTCGCCCCCGAGCTTCTGCTCGAGCCGCCAGTTCCAGTCGGCGGGATACAGCAGCCAATCCTGCAGAAAGCTGCCGTGTACTAACTTTGGTTCGCCAATGAGTCCGCGTTGCAAGATCGAACGGGCCTCCTGGCATAGCGGATAGTAGCGCAGGTTATAAGCCACTCCGCCAACGCGTTGATGTTTCCTGGCTAGTTCCAAGAGTTGTCTACTCTCGCTAGTAGTCATCGCCAGAGGCTTTTCGCACATCACATGCTTGCCAGCTTCGATCGCAGCTTTCGCCTGCTCGAAATGAAGGTAGTTGGGAGTACAGATATGGACAACTTGAACACTCTTGTCGGCCACAAGCGCTTGCAAGGACTCGTAAGCGCGATCAATCCCCCAGGATTTGGAAAGATATTTGGTCCCGGAAGACGAACTGGCAAGAACACCTTGGACCGGAATGCCGCGTCTCCGCAGCGCATCCATATGAGCGCCTCCGACGAAGCCGAGGCCAATGATGGCCGCCCGCAATGCTTCCAACAGTCACCTCAGCTGGCAGAGAGTTTGCTTCTGAAAATTATCCGACTTCAACGCGCTCGCGCGAGGCAGTCACGGACATGAGTGCCTGCTCCAGGTCGGCGATCAGGTCATCCGCGTTCTCGATTCCAACTGAGAGCCTGATCATCTGTTCAGTAACTCCCATTTTCCGGCGATGCTCCGCTGAAATCATGGCATGCGACGTTCGCACTGGGAGGCTCACTAGCGACTCCACCCCTCCCAGGCTGGGCGCCAGCGTAAATAAATGAAGTGATTCCGCGACCCTGCACGCATCTTCTCCGCTGCCATTCACCTCAAAGCTCAAAACGCCGCCGCCGCCTTTCATTTGAGCCATCGCCAACGCGCGTTGCGGATGTGCTTTCGCGAACGGATAAAATACGTTGCGAACCTTCCCATGCGCGCTCAAAAACTCAGCAACTTTCAGCGCGTTTTCGTTCTGGCGCTGCACTCGAACTGCCAGGGTTTTAATGCCGCGCAGCAGAAGCCACGCTGCATGCGGATCAATGACGCCCCCTAAGGTCGTTCGCGTCTGATGGATCTGATCAATGAGGTGTTTTCTGCCCGCAAGAATGCCACAGATCAAATCCGAGTGTCCGGCAAAATATTTGGTGCCCGAGTGTGCGATCAGATCAATACCGAACTCCGCAGGTTGCTGGTTGATAGGCGTCGCAAATGTGCTGTCAATCATCGTCAGTAAGTTGTGACGTTTTGCCAGCGCGGTGACACGCTGAAGGTCAACCACCCTCAACGTTGGGTTGGTCGGCGATTCCAGGTAGAGGATTTTAGTGTCGGCCCGAATCGCGGCCGCATGCTGATCGTAATCCGTAGTGTCCACAAATGTAGTTTCCACCCCGAGCTTCGGCAGCCACGAAGTGAGAAATTTCGTCACTCCTCCGTAAATATCCCGCTGCGCCACGATGTGGTCTCCCGCTTTGGTCAAAGCCAGAATTCCGGTGGTGATCGCTCCCATTCCCGATGCAAAAAGCAGGGCGGCGTCGGTTCCCTCAAGTTGCGCTATGGAGTTTTCCACCACCGTATGGGTAGGATTTCCGTAGCGCGTATAAAACATGTCGGTGCTGGTAGAGCGCACTTGCTCGTCGTTGTCCGTCACCTGAAACGTGGAGGTCTGATAAATAGGTGTCGCCAGCGGACCATTCTTCTTCTCGAAATCCTTTGTGCCGTGTACGGCTTGTGTTTCTTGTCTATGCCGGGGGTTTTTCATATTCCGCACCTTTTCCTCAATGTGCTTTCGTCAGTGTGAAAGAGACCACAGGAAAACGCAAGCGACGCTTGAGGTCAAGAAATCCAGAGACCCATGAAGTTCAGGCAGATTATTCGTCCGGCAAATCTCTCTGCCTTATATAATCCCTGCAAACAGGCACCATCAAACCTTCCCATTAATTTGCATTTAAAAAGTAGCTATGGACGTCACTGATCAAAAAGTTGTCGAATCTGCCGCCACAGTGGCAGCTGTGAAACTTCACTGCATAGGATGCGGCGCTTCGGCCGTCAAAGCTAACCAGAACTTGCGTTGTCCGGCTTGCGGCGATTTACTTGAGGTCACCTATCCAGCTTGGGGTAATGGCGACCAAAAGAACGTTGTGGGTCAAACTTCCAGTCAACTCAAGGCACTTTGGCGGGAGCGGCGGGGATCACGCCTCGACGCAGACCAGAGTGGTGTTTGGCGGTTTCGCGAGGTCTTGCCAGAACTTAACGCTAAGTTTCAGCCAATCACATTGCGTGAGGGCAACACTCCGCTGTACGAGTTGCCGCTCTGCGGACGCATAGCTGGCGTCCATCATTTGCTAGCTAAACATCAGGGCATGAATCCGACTGGATCTTTCAAAGATACGGGCATGACAGTGGCCGCTTCGGTGGCTAAGCAAGAGGGCTTTAGTTGGGTGGCGTGTGCATCTACCGGAAACACGTCAGCGTCCATGGCTGCTTACGCTTCGCGCGGGCGGATGAAAAGCCTCGTCCTGATCCCTGACGGCAAAATTTCCTGGAGCAAATTAGCGCAGGCATTGGATTACGGTGCCGTGACTTGCCAGTTACAAACTGATTTCGATGGCTGCATGGACGTGCTGAACGAAGTGGTGCGCCGTATGCCGGTGTATTTGCTGAACTCGGTGAATCCATATCGCGTCGAAGGGCAAAAGACTGCGGCTTTCGAACTGATGGAGCAACTTGAATGGCAGGTTCCGGACCATATCATTCTGCCGGGCGGCAATCTCGCAAACTCTTCCGCCTTCGGAAAAGGATTTATCGAGATGAGGCAACTAGGTCTCATTACCGGATTGCCAAAGATTTCAATTATTCAGGCAGAAGGCGCCAATCCACTGGTTCGAGCCATGCGCGCGGATGGTGGTCGCACAATGCAGCCAGTCCAGGCAGAGACCTTCGCCACCGCAATTCGAATTGGAAATCCAGCGTCCTGGAAAAAAGCAGTGCGCGTACTGAAAGACACCAATGGAACCGTCGAGCAGGTAAGCGAAGTAGAAATTGCTCTGGCAAAAGCGGAAATCGGCACCGAAGGAATCGGGTGTGAGCCCGCTTCTGCCGTGACGCTTGCAGGATTAAAAAAACTTGTCACGGAAGGTTTTGTGGGAAAAGATCAGAGCGTTGTCTTAGTTCTCACCGGCCACTTATTAAAAGATCCTGAATACACTTTAAAGTTCCACTCCGGAGAGTTGTTCACTGGTGCCTCGCATGAAGAGGGTGCGAAAGCCCTTGCCTCGCAGCAACGCTCTCCTCACGTGATTGAACCGAAGGCGGATGCAGTGATTCGAATTCTCGAGAGAGCCGAGAAGGAATTCAGGAGTTAGTTTCATTCCGCTATGCTCAGCACTGCGAGGAAAAATCGTCATCGGCCTCAGGCGCTTGAGCTTGTTTTACCGGCGACCTCTGCCAATCTCGGGCCAGCTTTTGACGCCGCCGCGCTGGCGTTGAATCTCTTTATTAAAATTCGCGCTCAAATTGCGAATGAGTTTTCCATCACCGCAAAAGGACGTGATCGCGATATCTGCAGGCAGCTCGAAAATAATCTTATTATTTCAACTTACCGGGAAGTCCTTCAAGCGGAGGGAAAACCGGCGCGGCCAATAGCGCTCGAAATCGAAAACGAAATTCCCATCGGCAAAGGATGCGGATCGTCAGCCGCAGCACGCTTGGCCGGAATCGCCCTGGCGGTACACTTCGGCAAACTTCGTTGGAGTGACACGCATATCGTCGGGGAGGCATCGCGCCGCGAGCATCATCCCGACAATGCCGCTGCCTGCTGGATGGGTGGAATCACGGTGGCGAAAATGTCGGGCCCAGCCGAAGCTCAGATCGCGCGCGTCGCACCGAAAGGGAAGTGGCCTCTCTTGCTTGCGGTGCCGGAGGAATGCTTATCCACCGAGAGCGCCAGAAAAGCGCTTCCAAAAGAATACTCTCGAGCGGATGCAGTCACGAACATCCAGAATTCAATGATGCTGCTGGCTGCGTTTTCTCAAGGCCGGCACGATCTTCTGTCGTCGGCATTAGAAGACCGCCTGCACGAGCCTTATCGTGCTGCTCTGTGCGCACTGCTGGGACCCTTGAAAATTCTCCCCTACGATTGCGGCGCTTTAGGAGTTGCCCTCAGCGGCGCGGGGCCGTCCGTAATTATTTTTCTGGATGGCAAGGCCG
>JBEEGK010000430.1:0-4983 GCA_041166845.1 Acidobacteriaceae bacterium | reverse complement strand
TGAAACAGTATGGCCTCTCTTCTACGCAGTACAATGCGTTGCGAATTTTGCGAGGAGCGGGTTCGCCGGGACTCTCGTGCAATGAAATTGCCGACCGTCTGATCAATCGTGACCCTGACGTCACTCGTCTGTTGGGAAGATTACAGCGGCGAAAGTTGGTCCGAAGCGGTCGCGACAAGAGCGATCGCAGAGTTATCCTGACCTCGATTACGGATGCGGGACGAGAGCTGGTGAACACGCTTGATGGACCCATACTCGCGCTTCACCATACACAGCTCGGGCATCTTGGGAAATCGCGTCTAGAATCTCTAACTAAGTTGCTTCGCGCCGCGCGCGAGCCGGCAGCATGATAATTTTGCACCTTGCATTGTTTTGCGAGACCTTAACCGTCGTCTGTTACCACGGGCGAGCGCGTACAATTCGACAATTTCAGGAGAGAGCATGCTAAAGACGACTAATCAGTCTTGGGGACTAACCATCTTGCGTGTAATCGTGGGCGCGGTATTTGCCGCCCACGGCTGGCAGAAGGTGTTCGTATTTGGGGTCCACAATGTGACCGGGATGTTCCGGCATATGGGCATTCCTGCGCCTAGGATTTCAGCACCAGCAATTATGCTGATCGAGCTTCTCGGGGGTGCAGCCCTGGTTTTAGGGATAGGCACTCGCATCGCCGCTCTATTGTTGGCTGTTGATATGCTGGGCGCGATTTTATTTGTGCATCTGAAGAACGGATTTTTCGCGCCCGGAGGGGTGGAGTTTCCTCTGACTCTGCTATCCGGCTGCCTCTGCATAGCATTGGCCGGCGCCGGCGCTTTGTCCGTGCAGGGAAGTCGGGGAAAGAAGCGTCTGTGAAGCTGTGACGGCAGCTATTTCGGTGCTTTCGCCTTGCGCGCAGCCAGATCCTTCAAATGCAGGATAACGCCGGCAGCCGTATATTTCACGGTATCGTTGCCGTCCGCCATCGCGTCTGCAATGCCCGCGATCACAGCCGGATTTCCGCGTTCGCTGAGCGATGCCAGCGCAGCTGCGCGCACTAGAGCGCTCTTGTCAGTCACTGCGGCTTGCACCAATGCATTCTGGGTTAAGACGTCGGGATCATGCGCTACCATTCGTGCTGCTACGGCCCTTACCTTCGAACTGTCATCGGTGTGGATGGCTTTGAAAGCCGAATACCCGATTCCTGCGAATGGTACAAAACCAATCCCTTCCTCAAAGCCCAGTAGCGCCATTTTCTTCGGGTCTTTGAGTGTGTCTAGTTGCCCTGCCACCAAGCCCTTAGTCCCTTTCCGATCTCCAGTCAGAATGGAATAGTAGGCCTCATCGCCGGCAGGGTCTTTGAGTTTATGCAAGGCCTGAGCGGCCGCGAGCACGACTGAGATGTCTTTGTCGTCCAGTGCGAGCCGCAGTTTTGGAGTTGCCGATACAGCCCCTAATTCCCCCAGAGCTTCGCAGGCAGCCGCGCGAACCTTGAGCTTGTCGTCTGCTAGGGCTCCTGATGACAGCCGCACCGCCCTGGATTCTCCTCGCAAGACCGAGAGCGCCCGGACGGCGGCAGCGCGCCGGTCAGTTTTGGTTTCTTTTGCGCCCTCGCGAAGAAGTCCCCAAGCTTGCTTCCCATAATTCGGAACACTTTTGATAGCTGTGGAAGCTGTGGCCGGGGGTTTAGCAGACTCATCAGGTGGAGGAACGGGTGAAGATTTGGGGGCCGCATCGTTCGGCGGAGCGTCGAGCACTTGCTCCGACCCTGCTGGAGCGGGCTCTTGACCGCGTGCCGGAGAGCGGCTCAAACAAGCAGTCAGCAGAATGAATGCCAGTCCGATGGACCTGAAACCAACTCGTTTTTTCTTTGGAGCAACCGCGCCAGCGAATGTTTCCAAATTACGCCCTCACTGCTTTCTTCTTAGCTTTGCCTTTTGCTGGACTATGTTTGAAGACACGGGCAAATATCCTATCTATGTTGCGCAGCTGCCGTTTGAGATCGAAGGCATGTTCGAGCTGTCGGCGAGGCACACGGCTGCTGATTTGATCATCGCTTAAAATAAGCTGGCGAAAATCCAGGCCTTCTCTCCACGCATGCATGGCATGGTTCTGCACCATGCGATAAGCATCCTCTCGCGAAACTCCATGCTCGACCAGATCGAGAAGGAGTTGCCCGCTGAAGACGAGCCCCCTGGTGCTCTCCAGATTGATCTTCATTCTCTCCGGATAGACAAACATGGAATCGAGAACTTTCGTCGTCTTTTGCAGCATGTAGTCAGTCAGAGTTGTGGAGTCAGGAATGATCACCCGCTCCACGGACGAATGCGAAATGTCACGTTCATGCCAGAGTGCGACATTTTCGAATCCCGCCTGCGCGTTCGAGCGCACCACGCGCGCCAGTCCGCTGATTTGCTCGCAAATCACCGGATTGCGCTTGTGTGGCATCGCCGAAGACCCCTTCTGTTTCTCGCTGAAGAATTCTTCCGCCTCGCGGACTTCGGTGCGCTGTAGATGTCGAATTTCGGTTGCGATCTTATCGAGAGTGGAAGCAATCACGGCGAGGGTCGCGAGATAGTTCGCGTGACGATCGCGCTGTATGACTTGGGAAGACACATCGGCGGCCTTCAGCCCCAGACGCTTGCAGATTTTCTCTTCCAGTTCCGGTGTTAAGTGAGCGAACGTGCCTACCGCTCCGGAGAATTTTCCTACCCGCATATCTTCGGCGGCGCGAGCGAAGCGCTCAATGTTTCGTTGCGTCTCCGAATACCAGTTGGCAAGCTTAAAGCCGAAAGTAATGGGCTCAGCGTGGATGCCGTGCGTGCGCCCGATCATGGGAGTGTCTTTGAATTCCCATGCGCGCCGTTCGAGCACTACCGAAAGTTCCTGCAAATCCTTTGCAATAATCGCCGAAGCCTGCTGTATGAGAAGAGCCTGGGCGGTATCCACCACGTCGTTGGAGGTGAGGCCGTAATGAAACCAGCGCGCGTGTGGACCGACAATCTCCGACACTGACGTTGTAAAGGCGATCACGTCATGCCGAACCTCTGCTTCAATTTCTTGAATGCGTTGCAAATTGAAGTCAGCCTTCTGCTGGATCGCTTTCGCGGCTTCCTTCGGCACCAGGCCTGCTTCGGCGAGAGTTTGTGTGGCTGCAACCTCAACCGCCAACCAGTTGCGGAAGCGGTTCTCGTCACTCCACGTGCGGGCCATTTCCGGACGGGTATAGCGCGAAATCAATGCGTTCACCTCTCAGAATCAAAGACTAACGAAGGACAATGGATTCTAAATTGTTGCAGCTTCTGTGACCAGCGCGCGGGTCTCGGAGACTATGGACCCCGATCCCCCAGCGGTTTCCGCCGACCTGACAACTAGCCGGTTCGCCGAACTCATAGCCTGCCACGACTCGGAGATCAATCGCCACCAGGGATTACTCATCAAAGATGCTGAAGGGAAGTTAGTTGGAACCGTTACTCGGGGCGATGTGTTGCGGGCGCGCGATCAGGATCCTTCCGAAGCGATGACAGCACTCGAGGCTGGTTCCCGCAAGCTGGTCGTGACTTATTCCGATGAAATTCTTCACGAGGCCTCAGCCAGGATGCTTCGCAACAACATCGGCCGGGTGCCCGTGGTTGATCGTGAGGATCAATCCCGCTTCATCGGATATCTTGGGCGGCCCAATATTATGGTGGCGCGTTTACGCCGGCTTGATGACGGGCACCTGCGTGAACCGGGATGGATAAATAACTCGAAGTGGCGGCGATCAACGCCAGGGACTAGTGGCGTTCAGACGTAGGGATGAGATGCAAGCGCTTCTTCTGAGCTGTCTCGATCAGAGGCCTCAGCGCCTGTACGGATACGCCCAGAGTGCCCCCTGAGAATCCGTCAATAAAAGCAGCGTTTACGCCAATCACTTGCCCCTGTGAGTTGAATACTGGCCCGCCGCTGCCTCCATGGGCCGTTGGGGCGTCGTAAATGAGCTTATCGCCCACAACATCGCCCAGATGTCCGCAAGTCGCTGAAGGACGAATCAGCGAGAGCGCTGCCAATTCATTGGCGGCCTTCTGGTCGTCGTGCCGGAACGCCAGCCGCTCGTAAACCGCAGCCGGAGACTTCGCCATCATTCCCAGCACGCCCATGGGATATCCCACGACCGAGACCAGCTCTCCCGGACTCGGCGCAGAAGTAGCCAATGGTAGAGGCCGAAGCTGCTCGATCGCATCCGAATCTTCAATGCGCAGGACAGCCAGATCGCCTTGCTCCGACAAGACTACCGGAGTGATATTCACGGGACCGAAGAATCCGGGAAAAAACGCGACCATCTTTTCCAGCTCTGGGGTTGCTCCCTTGGAGATAAGTGCGGCGGCTTCCGCGTCTCCAAACCAAGGCTGGGCGACGTGACGGTTAGAGGCCACCAACCCGTTGGCTACGATAAACCCGGTGCCAGAAATGCGTGTGCGTAAGATCACTCCATGCGCAGAGCGGAGTTGATAAACCCCAAAAATGTAGCAAATTGAGTTTCGGTAACGATTGAGCACCAGCGCAGGCATTGCCTGTTCCTGCTTAAGCTCATCAACCTGGTTCGAGAGTTGCTTTATCTGCGCCTGCAGGTCATCGGTCTCGGGCGGCGCGTAGATTAGCGCGATCACGCTGGTTGCCACCAGCAGAAACACAGCGAAGGCTATCTGTATGACCCTGGGGAACGCACTACACACTGGTTCTTCCGCCGGGGTCTCGCTTGGATGTGGCTCGTATTCGTCCATGGTTACGTTGCTGGCCGAGTAGCACGGAAGGGGGTCGTGACGGCAATCAGCCTGTGAATGGCTATTTTGAGGGGTCACGGAGCGCTTAGCTACGGTACCGAAGACGATGGACGAGTGGGGATCGGAGAGGGCAGGTATTCGCCCCTGAAAGGGGATTCAGGACTCGGAGACTCCCAGCCGCAAAGACATTTCGTCGTACAGAAAGCCGAGTCCAGGACGGTACGGCTGCACCCACTCGCCATCA
>JBEEGK010000429.1:0-5529 GCA_041166845.1 Acidobacteriaceae bacterium | reverse complement strand
TATTGTTTTCCGCTCATGTAGTAGCTAATCCACCACACGCGAACCTTGCTTCTCGGCTCTTTTCTTCGATATAGACCCATCATTGCCCCGGCCATTTCGTCGGGCCAAACAAAAATTGCACCTCTCCGGACACGAAATTAGGGTCGAAACGCGCTCCAGGGTGGCATCTACGTACTGTTTGACGGGGTCAAGGCCGCGATTCGAGGGTCCCAGTGTGGGTTTGTATGGGCTGGAGTTGTCCACGATTAGACAGCAATACTCCATAAATCTTATGTAACTAATAGACATAGGATGTTTCGGCGCAGTTCGTAGTCAACGGTCGATTACTTCCGCGTTGCCCGTCATCCGCCCGCAATCAGAGCCAATTGGTAAAGCTCGCAAAGCAAGACACAGTCGAGGCCGTGGAAACGCACTACTATTGGTTACTGCCCCGCAACCAGCGACTTTGACATAATGCCTCAATGGCGTTTGCTTTCCCTGACGAGTGGCTGCCCAAGTCTGTCCTCAGTTTGCGCGACTACAGCCTGCAGAAGTGTTGTCACGATCTGGTGGCTGGCGTCACCGTGGGACTGGTCGCTCTGCCTCTGGCTATGGCCTTTTCCATCGCCTCCGGCCTCACACCCCAGGCGGGTATTTATTGCGCCATCGTAACCGGTTTCCTTATTTCCTTGCTGGGTGGCTCGAAGACGCAGATCGGCGGGCCGACCGGCGCCTTTGTTGTAGTGGTCGCTGCCATCGTGGCCGCGCATGGCGTGGATGGATTGTTCATGTGCACGATGATGGCCGGTGTACTACTCGTGATCATGGGCGCGACCAGTATGGGGTCGGCGGTGAAGTTTATTCCACGGCCCGTCATTATCGGATTTACCAACGGGATTGCGATTCTGATTGCCAGCACGCAAATAAGAGACTTCTTCGGATTGCAGATCGACAAAATTCCGGGGGTGTTCTGGCTCCGAATCGAAACTCTGGCCAGGCATTTCGGCAGCCTCAACTACCGGGCCACCGCTTTGTCATTGGTCACGGTTGCCATTCTGGTGGTCTGTCGTCTGGTATCGAAGCGTATTCCGGGAGCGATTGTGGCGCTGCTGGCGGGCACCGCGTCGGTGATGCTTTTCAAGTTGGCGGTGGAGACCATCGGGAGCCGTTTTGGAGGTATCCCCAGCGGGCTGCCTCATTTTGCCATTCCCCGTTTTCGTATGGACTTGATTCATGGTCTGCTGGGCCCGGCGGTTACGATCGCCATGCTGGGCGCCATTGAATCGCTGATGTCGGCGGTAGTTTCCGACGGCATGAGCAATGACCGGCACAATCCCAATGTCGAACTGCTCGGCCAAGGTGTGGCGAATATAGTGTCGCCCCTTTTTGGCGGGCTGCCGGCCACGGGTGCTATTGCGCGTACCGCGACCAATATTCGTGCCGGAGCGCAGTCTCCGGTGGCGGGCATGATCCACGCTTTGACCCTTCTTTGCATTTTGCTGTTCGCGGCACCGCTGGTGAGTTTTGTTCCAATGTCGGTGCTGGCCGGGATATTGATGGTGGTTTCGTACAACATGGGCGAGTGGCGGGAAATTCCGCAACTGCTCAAACTCACCAAAACTGACATCAGCGTTTGGCTGGTGACCTTTACGCTCACTGTATTCGCGGACCTTACTGTCGCGGTTGAGGCAGGGATGATTCTGGCGGCGTTGCTTTTTATCAGCCGCGTAGCCAGCACCACCACGGTTTCGCAGGTGACCGGCGACTACGTGGAAGACGGGCGGGTCCACATTCTGCAAGACAAAGATATCCCGTACTACGCGACGATCTTCCGCATTCACGGCCCCTTCCTGTTCGGTGCGACCGAAAAGGTTGCCGTGGTAACTGAGAAGATTCATGGGTTGCCGCCAGTGGTTATCCTCCGCCTGCGCAACATGACCGCCCTGGATGCGACCGGGCTGTTCGCTCTGGAAGAAGTTGCCAAGGAACTGCACGCAGCCGACCGGACCCTGATTTTATGCGGCGCGAGAGAACAACCTACGCAGTTGATCCACCAAGCGGAATTTGAGGATATCATCGGTCGCGAAAACATCTGCGAAAATGTGCAGGCGGCCCTGCGGCGGGCTGAAGACGTATTTGAGAAACTGGAAGCGAATGCTGCCCTCCGCAGGAAGTGATCGAGCAACGTCGCTTCTCCCCTGACTTGGCGTTGGGACGCGGTACTCCGAAGTTGGCGCATACCCGCTATTCGCAACCGGGCTGTCGCGCAACTACTCCCAGTTTGTCGGCTACTCTTCCCTATGCCAAATCTTCGCCGTTTCCCTCCTAGGGTAAGAGTTGCCGTTGGTTGGCCCGGAACCACTCCTGCGGCAAGCTGGATAGATGAGTACTCGGCTACTGCCGATGAAGAAGGTGAGGCAGCAAATGGGATACCTGATTGGCTTGATCCTATCTTTGGCTGTGGCTGGCTTGGCCATCATTATCGGCCTTGACCGCGAGCGTGCGTTTTATCCTACCCTGCTGATCGTGTTCGCCTCATATTATGCATTGTTTGCTGTGATGGCGGGTTCTGGGCGGACACTCATCATTGAAATCGTCGTCGGGACCGGGTTTTTGCTGGTTGCCATCATCGGCTACAAGAGAAATCTTTGGTTAGTAGCCATTGCCCTTGTGGGGCACGGAGTATTTGACGTCGTTCATCACTTACTCTTTGAAAACCCCGGTGTACCGCACTGGTGGCCCAGTTTCTGTTTAGTGTTCGATGTGATTCTCGGCGGTTTGTTGGCCGTGCGCTTGATGGGGCGCAAGTTGGCCGCTCGTTGACCACCGCCAACAAGGCTTTGGCGTGCAGAGAAAAACCAAGCTTAACGCCGGGCGGCGGAAAGGTCACCGCGGAAACCGGAGACTAGAAGGAAAAGGCGGGAGCATGCCCGGCAAAAGGGGTTTTGTAGATGACGGCATTTGCGACACCCCCGGCCAGTACGATATACGCAAGAGCGAAGCAAAACAGAGCACCAAATCCAAGGCCATGCAACAATCCATATTTCCATGGGGTGTACGTCTGGTCGTCATAGAGGAACCGTTCGTAGAAATAAGTCAACAATGCCATGAATCCTACGCTGTACAGTACGCAAAGACCCAAGAGGATAAGCGCAAACGCACACGCGTGACTGTAGAAGCTGAGTCGTGAACTCGGCACAAAAACCAAAGATGCAGAGGCAAGAGTCACCATGACCTCCGCTACGTTCATGTAGCGCTCGTGGCGATGCTCAAAGGGCACGGGTTGGCCCTGAGAGTCGGGCGGAGGGAAGGTCGCGGGTAGTCCGTGCCATACTTTGATGGCGTTCATTCTGACCCGCCACCAAACAAGGGCCAAAACTCCCACGCCAGTCACCAGCGCGAGTATGACTGTTTTCATTGCCCCCATGCTACACCGTGCAGCTCACTTGGCCGTTGTAGTTGGCTTCTTCGGACTAGCCTTAGCCCATGCCGCCCCAATTACTATCGCAAAATCGCCTTATCACGCATTGACGGCTGGTCACTGATGGCGAGTCGTCGGGCTCAATCCGCGGGGCAGCGTTCCCCATGATGTCCCTCCCGCTTATGTTCCAGTATTGCGCCAAGGCACGAAAACTCACCATCTGTCCATCCTAAAGAATCTGTTCAGCCAGATTGGCGACGCAGCCATCTTTTCCTATGTGTTCAGGCGGACCCACCATGACGATCGCGGCCCAGATACTCACCAGCACATTCGACGAACACTGAATTTGGAGGCGAGGCCGGTCGATCGGAAGATTCTCGAAACCTATTTAGGCGGCTGGACGGATGCGCCTGCCTCCTCGACTATCAGGGTTACCCTTGAAGGCGGCAAACTCATGGCGCAGGGATCAGAAGATATGGAGAAGTACGAACTCCAAGCACTGTCCGACAGTACGTTCGTGAGTCAAGGAGATCCCCAGCTAATTTCGTTTGAGAAAGGACCGGAAGGCAAAGTAACCCGTATGCTCCTTCGCGATGTCGGAGGATCTGTTGAAGTGTATGAGAGATCACTAACTGACAGAAAATAACTATGACGAAGCTGCTTTCCAGGATTCTGAGTGCTATAGCGATTTATCGCCAACCGAGATCATTGCCACCATTTGGCGGCTTGGATAACTTCCGGTTAGCCGACAATCTGGGAGTAAACGACGACCAGCGCATTTATCGGTACCTCGAGATGCGAAGAACGCTTCGACCTTACGCCTCTCTCAGCAGTTCGGTACGGTACTTAGGCGCGATCGCCTTCACTCTTTCGATGAATGCGGCCTGTTCGTTTTCATTGAGTTTCGGTGGAGGCGTGGTGCGAGTGGCGACCCGAACTCCAACTTCCACGAAGAATTTCTCCTGCCCAGCGGGAGAACAAATACAGAGCATGCGTACGGCCTCACTGGAGGCGTTGTGAAACTGATGCGGAGCGTTGGCAGGGATGTTCAGCGTTTCTCCGGCGCGGATGGCCGACTTCGTGCCACGGAAAGTGGCTTCCATCTGGCCTTCGAGGAGGATAAAGGTCTCCTCGAAGTCATGGCGGTGCGGTGGCGGACCCCCGCCGGGCGGGATATGCATGTCGATGACGCAGAAGCGTCCGGCAGTCTGCTCGCCTGTAACGGTGATGGTGTAGGTATCTCCGACCAGCCCGATGTGAGGGAGGTTGTCGGGTTGAGCAAGCGTTAGGTTGCGTTTGGTATCGTCCGGAGGGATGAGTGATGGAGCAGATGACATTTCGTTCTCCTCGGGTCCTGTTTTTTAGTGCTACCAGAGATACGACGACTTTGCGTCGGAAAATCGCTCCCTTTTGGAAGCAGTGATCGGCATCAACCGAACGGAAGCCCTCGAATGAGAGAGTCGGACCTTCCGGGATCCCTCCCCAATCGTACTCATACATATCCTGACTACTCACTCATCAATTGAGGTGCGCAAAATTACTTCCGTGCGATCCCGGCCCAATAGATGGCAAATCCACCGTCACGATACTTCTTTGCCATGGCTGGTTTCAACATGATCAGGTCCATGGTGGCTTCCGCCCAAGATCCCAGCATCTTCGAAATCAACTCAATCGGAACGTCCGCTCGGAAAACATGCCGCTCAATGGCGTCGCGAATCATACTCTGCATTTCGACGAAGGGCGCGCTTCCGGCTTCGATCGACTCTTTCGAAAGCATCCCGGAAATCTGCAACTGGGCCAGGACTCGGCGCTGTTCAGGATTGTTCACACCCCAATTTACATAGCCGTCCCATACATGCCGCAACCTGGTGTGAACGCTCTTCTTGCGCGGAAACTCTGACATCATCGCGTCTGCAAGTTCTAACTTGATCTCACGATAAAGGGCATTGATCAAATCATCCTTGGTCTTGAAGTAGGTAAACAGAGTTCCGTCGGCGACTCCGGCTCGTCTTGATATCTCTGATGTTGGGGCAGCGGTAAGACCACGTTCCGCAAATACACGAGTCGCGGCGTCGAGGATCGCGTTTCGCTTGTCTTCGCTCTTCGGGCGAGCCACTGAGCTCCTCTCT
>JBEEGK010000428.1:0-5635 GCA_041166845.1 Acidobacteriaceae bacterium | reverse complement strand
CGACGTAAACTTCGTCGCATTCTACTGTGCCAGTTAGCAACGGTCTGTATTCATCTACTTTAGTCAAGTGAATAATCTTGTCAGGCGATTTCACTCACAACCACGTCGCTGAGTGAATGGCGATGTCGCGCCAACGACCTATTTGCACGACGCCGGAAAGCTGCTGTCTTTTGCGTTGACTGGTACGGTCCCTGTCCAAACAAGTGAGTTTGCTCAGGCGCGGCGATCAGTGCAATAAGGCTTACAGCGGGTGATTGTTGTGCAAACCGCGATTATGGACAGCAAGAGTATCGCTGCGCCCCACCAGCAGTGAGCACTCTCGCTGAATTCCTTCAGCTCTTGAGGAATGCCAGCAGGTCGGCGTTGATCTTCTCCGCATGCGTAGCAGGCATGCCATGCGGAAAATCCTTATACGTAATCAGCGTCCCATTCTTCAGCAGCTTTGCCGACTTCGGCCCCGCCGCCACATACGGAACTATCTGGTCATCCTCGCTATGCATCACCAGCACTGGAATCGTGATCTTCTTCAGGTCCTCCGAAAAGTCCGTCTGCGAGAAGGCCACAATCCCGTCATAATGCGCCTTGGCGCCGCCCATCATCCCCTGCCGCCACCAATTTGCAATGGTGGCCTCCACCGATTTCACCCCCGGCCGGTTAAATCCATAGAAAGGCCCTTCGGGCAGGTCGCGATAGAACTTCGACCGATTCGCCGCAAGCTGCGCCTGCAGATCGTCAAACACTGACTTCGGCAGGCCCTCCGGATTGGCAACCGTCTTCAACATCAGCGGCGGCACCGCGCAAATAATCGCAGCCTTGTACACGTCCTGTTGCCCACGCCTGGCCAGATAGTGCACTACCTCACCACCGCCGGTCGAGTGCCCCACATGGATCGCATCTTTCAGATCCAGATGCGCCGTAAGCGCCGCCAAGTCATCCGCGTAATGGTCCATATCGTGCCCATCGGCCACCTGCGTTGAGCGCCCATGCCCACGTCGGTCATGCGCGATCACGCGATACCCCTTGCCCAAAAAGAACATCATCTGGTTATCCCAGTCATCCGCCGAAAGCGGCCAGCCATGGCTGAACACGATGGGCTGCCCCGAACCCCAGTCCTTGTAAAAAATTTCAACGCCGTCTTTGGTGGTAATAGTAGGCATACAGACTCCTTTGAAAATTGGATTAGCGCCCGCCAATTAGATCACACTCGTTTGTTTAAAGAAGAAGCCCCCCTGGTTCCAAAGCGCATACCATGTCCGGAGTCGGGGGACCATCAAGACGCATGGTGCTAACAGGCCAATGCGCTTATTAAGCCACAAAACGGAGGCCAAAAGTCCTTCCGATTGGTTTGAATGGCTTTTGTTGCAGGACGCCGTCTCTCGAGCATGATTGTCCAGCATCAGGAATGGTCACATCTCCGGAAAAGTGAGCCGAGCATGCTGCGCTGGTAGGGGTCGGGGACAAACTCGCTTTCAGCGCATCATAGTACTGGGCGCTTCTCGTGGCAACGAAAAGTATTTCACTACGGCGAAATTGGGCCCAACCAACGAAACTCTGCAAGGGCTCCATACCCTGGAGAGATCGCGCGCGACCCCTACCTTCCAGGTATGCAAGGGCTCACCTTCACCTTGGCCTCGGTCACTGGGGTCATGCTTAACGTTTACACCTATCGCTTCAACTCCCGAGTTATCGGCTAACGGGAAGCTACAAAATTGGTTGCTCTTTCTTCTGTTCATAACCGAATATCCAAACTTTCCGAATTGTTAAGTCTTAAACTAATTTTATTTTTTCCCAAACAACGCCATTTGTCGAAAATTGACACGACGAAATTGCGAAGTAATACGCCCACCATTTTATTTTTTCACGTTCTGGAACGTCGGGTCTCGATCTCTCAGTCACTTGGAAGGAATGAGCGGCGCCCATCAACACATGTCAATGAAACTGGCGATTGAGGCGAGAAGCAAAATGCCGCTAATGCGTTGCGCCGCTGACAACAAGTTTGAATTTCTCAAGTGCGGAAGAGCGGCAATTCGCCGGCGCAGATTCGGTCGCGTAAATATCGATGATACTAATTGAAATAGACTTGCCTCATGTTGCAAGTAAGTCAATTGCTTGCACTATTTCAGGAGATAAAGCCAAGGCGCGGCTGGCCAGGTCTTGTCTCATGTGCTCGGCGTTGGACGTGCCGGTCAATGGCAGAATACCGATTCGGTGAGCGAAGCTGAACAGCACTTGAGCCGAAGTAACATGTGCGCGGTCGGCAATGTCTCTAATCGTAGGATGTTGGACCACCTCGGGATTCGCCGTCAAAAGCGAGAAGCCCTGATAAATGATCTTTCTCTCCTTGCAGAACAGTCGCACGTCGCGATCCCATCCGAGGCGAGCGAAGCAGCGGTTTTGGACAAACGTCGGAAGTTCCGCTCCAGCGGCGACCATCTGCTCAAGATGTTGCAGCGAGACATTACTCACCCCGAGGAAACGCGTCCGGCCATCATCACGTTCTTTACACATTGCTTGCCAGACCTCGTCGTCCGCGTCCGCCCAGGCATGGGTGGAGGGTCCGTGGAGAATATAGCTGTCTACGTAGTCGGTTCCGAGATGCTCGAGCGAGCTCGCCAAAGACTGCGCCACCTGACTGGAAAAGTTCGCTTCCGGGTTGTAGGGCAGCCGGTGATCCTGACCACGCGCATAGGTGAATTTGGTTTGTAGAAAGAGATCGGAACGTGTAACTACGCTCGCGCGATAAGCAGCGGCCAAACCTTCGCCGACCCCAGTTTCAAAGTAATGACGTCGCTGGTTGGCTGTATCGATTCCCCGGAATCCCATTTGCAGGGCAAGTTCAGTGAGCGCCGCAGTGCGGTCTTCCTTCCAAGCGGTGCCGTACAGAAAATCGGGAATAGCTGGTTGGCTATCTGGCATTACTTATTCTCTCATCTGTGTCGGACAGCCTTCCTATCCACCGCGAGCCCAATAGCAAGGCTGGGGGGTGGATATTGTATCCCCTAACAAGATCCTCCCAGGGGCTTGACGGGTAGCTAAGGGGAAATCGCGGGTCTTTATTTAGGCGCGCGCCCGACGGATTATGATGGTGCGTCTTCTATATCTGCGTTTGACTCGGTACGTACTGGGCTTCCGCCTTAAACAGATTATCGTCGACAATCTTTTGAATTCTCGGCCAACTCTGCTCATTCCTCGAAAGCTTCCCCACTGCGGATGATTTGTGGAAACTGCTTCGGGCGAGCGAAGGCATTTTGGGTTTTCTGTTACAAATTATTGTTGACTACTCCTATTGAGAGGCCTGATGGCGACACTTGGATTGATTGAATATAAAGACGCAAGCACCGAAGTTCGTTCTGTCTACGAAGATATTATGGCAACGCGCAAGACCGACTGGATCAATAATTTCTGGAAGGCAATTGCCCACGATCCTCCGACGCTCAAGCGCACATGGGAGGCTATGAAGGCAATAATGGGGCCCGGCTCCCTCGATCCTCTCACTAAAGAACTTATCTACGTTGCCATCAGCGTCAGCAATCAGTGCGGATATTGCATTGCTTCTCATACTGCTTCAGCCAAGAAAAAAGGTATGAGCGATGAAATGTTTAAAGAGCTCATGGCGGTTGTTGGAATGGCAAACGCGACGAATCGGGTAGTGGCAGGCTATCAGGTGGAAATTGATGAGGAATTCAAGAATAGATAACCGTGTAGTTCGCTATGAGTCTGTGGACTGCTGCTTGCGAGCGCGCCACACGATGTAGGCGGGCATACCCATGGCCACCATCCCCAATCCAATCGCGGCATCTCGCGGAGTAGAAAATATTACGTTCAGTACGAGGGCTGCCGCCGCTGCCACGAAAACTATTGGCGTCCAGGGGTATCCCGGCACTCGATACGCTCTTTCGAGCGTCGGATACTTTCGACGGTATAGAAAGATGCTGGCCGCGCCCAGTCCGTAGAAGATCCACGCGACGAACATGGTGTATTTGATGAGCTGCTGGAATCCGCCCATGCAAGAGAGGATAGCCGACCACGCTCCCATTGCAACAATCGCGTACGCGGGAGTACGAAAACGCGGATGAACTCTCGACAGCTTTCGCAAAAATAGTCCGTCGGAAGCCATTGCATATAGCACGCGTGGGGCCGTAAGTAAGACACTATTGATCGCACTGAAAACCGAGATCAAAATAGTTAAGGCGATAATTTTCGCGGCAGCTGGTCCTAAGACAATCGCAAAGGCAGAGGCGGCAATAGTCTCCGATCTGCCTGCTTTTTCCGGACCGAGAGCAGCAAGGTATCCCAGGTTAGCCAAGATATACAGCGCGGACACAAACAACACGCTGGAGAAAAGTGCCCGTGGAAAGTTTTTCTGTGGCTCCAGCGTTTCCCCTGCCGTGTAGGTTACAAATTGCCAGCCTTCATAAGCCCACAAGACAGAGACCATAGCTAATCCAAACTTCGAAAACATTGATCCGCTCACGGTGCTGGTCCAAAGCGCACCCGGAATCGCGGAATACTCTCGCCCTAGCAGCAAGAGAACTACACAAATTCCAATCGTCATTAAAAGTTTTATGGCGGTGGTCCAATTCTGCAGGCCCGCCCCTGACCGAGTGCCCAGGACGTTCACGGTGGTAACGACGACAATTACGCACACTGAGACCAACTTAGCCTCCCAAAAATTCAGCGGAATTACCGTAGCCAAATAATTGCTGAAGGCGACCGCCAAGGATGCGACTGTGCCGCTCGATATTGCCGCAAAAATAGACCAGCCGTAGAGAAAAGCGGAGAACGGACCAAAACAGTCCCGGATATAAACGTACAAACCTCCGGACTCTGGCTTAGCAGCAGCCAGTTCAGCGTAGGTCATTGCACCTAGCCAGGAAAGCACTCCGCCGGCAACCCAAATGGCAGCTGCCAGTCCGACGGAGTAATCCACCTGGCGCAAGATGGCGCCAGGCACGACAAAAATGCCAGAACCAATAATTGCGCCAACTATCAGGAGCTCCAGGTCACGCAGCCGCAGTGTTCGGACTAATGTTCGTGGGGCATCCCCCGGCCGTGAACTCGCTATTGCCATGATTATGGTGGACTGTTTTCTTGATACGACGATTGTGGCCGCACTAGACGGTAACGCCTCCGGCTGCTACAAAGTCGGGCACGTACGACAGCCATTCGGCAAAACGGGGATGCGAACCCTTGGTCACTCTGTGAAACACGTCCTGCAAAGCACGGGCAATTGGGCCAGCCGTGCCGTCACCGATAATCCGGAAGTCGATCTCACGAATTGAGATTACTTCCGCCGCCGTTCCACAAACGAATACTTCATCCGCAATATAGAGCTGGTCGCGCGAAATTGGTTCTTCCACCACCTTGTATCCGAGTTCGACGGCCAGCGTGATAAGGCTGTCGCGCGTGATCCCTTCGAGTATGGAACTTTTCGGAACCGTGTAAATCACGCCGTTCCGCACCACAAAAAGATTTTCGCCAGTGCATTCCGCAACGTAACCTGAGGGATCGAGCATAATTGCTTCATCGAAACCGTGCCGCACCGAGTCCGTTTTCGCCATGACGGAACCAACATAATTTCCGGAAATCTTTGCCTTCGTCATGGACACATTCGGATGAAGGCGCGTGAATGATG
>JBEEGK010000427.1:0-13411 GCA_041166845.1 Acidobacteriaceae bacterium | reverse complement strand
TGCAGCACCTTAATCGCAGTGACGAGGCGCGTGCTGAGATGCAGACATTCACCAGACTTTCGAACGCGGCACGGGGCCGCAGGCAGAAAGAGCTTGGAGAGGCCCCGGTTCCCAGCCCTGAGCTCACCCAAGAACCGCAATAAACAGTATTTTTGTTAGACTTCAGGCTTACTTCTGGCTACGAAAAGTCATCGAACCACAGCCAGGAAAGAATTTGCGCCTTGGAAGGAACCTCTTATGAATCGCCCCCTGAAGATTGTGGGAATTGTCGTAGCTCTCATCGTTGTCATCTTGATCGCGCTCCCTTTTATGATCAATGTGAACAACTATCGCCCACGCATCGAATCAGAGCTCTCGGCCGCCCTAGGACGTCCCGTCCACGTAGGGAACCTTCATCTCTCGCTTTTTTCGGGCAGCGTTTCCGCCGACGATCTCTCGATCGCTGACGATCCCGCCTTTAGCAAGGAGGCCTTCATCCGCGCCAAAGCTCTGGATGTAGGTGTTGAAGTCATGCCGCTCATTTTTTCGAAGGCGCTTCACATCACGAATCTCACGCTGGATACGCCGCAAGTTTCCCTGGTGAAAACGGCCTCGGGGAAGTGGAATTTTTCCAGCTTAGGAAGCAATTCCAAGAAGAGCAGTTCGGATTCCTCGAACCCTAATCTTTCAGTAAACAAGCTGCACGTGAAGAACGGAACTGTCACGATTGCGAACACCGGCTCCAGCTCCAAACCTCACACTTACCAGAACGTGGACATTGGGGTAGAAGACTTCTCTCTCACTTCGCAGTTTCCCTTCACGCTCTCGGCTGATCTCCCCGGAGGCGGGAATCTGAAGCTCAAAGGCAAAGCGGGTCCTATTGATTCCACAGACGCTTCCCTGACTCCTCTTGAGGCAGAAATAAAAGTTACTCGCTTCGATCTGGCAGCTTCAGGATTAGTGGATCCAAGTTCCGGGCTGGGTGCGGTAGCGGATTTCAACGGAACCATGAATTCGGATGGTCATCAGCTAAAGAGCAGCGGCACAGTGACGGCTGACAAACTTAAGCTTTCTCCAAAAGGCACGCCCGCAGGAAAACAAGTGCAAGCGCAATATGCCATAGAGCACGACTTGCAGAAGCAGACGGGACAGCTCACAAAGGGTGATGTCACAGCAGGCAAGGCAGTCGCCAGGCTTTCAGGAACATACAAAATCGAACCAGCTGCAACCGTCCTGAACATGAAGTTGAATGCCGATAACATGCCAGTGGATGACCTCGAGCCGCTGCTTCCCGCTTTAGGCGTAACTCTTCCTTCTGGTTCGTCGCTGAAGGGAGGCACCCTTACCGCGGACCTGGGGCTCACCGGCCCAGTAGATAAACTCGTCATCGCTGGCCCCCTCCACCTGGCAAATTCCAAGCTGACCGGCTTTAGCCTGGGTTCCAAGCTTGCGGCAATTTCTAAATTTGGTGGCGCCACCAACGCTGGGTCCGACACACTTATTGAGAACTTCAGCACCAACGCGCGAATGGCGCCAAATGGAATCAGCACGCAAAACGTAAACCTTACGGTGCCGTCCTTCGGAGTCGTCACTGGAAACGGAACCATCAGTCCGGGTGGTGATCTGAACTATAAAATGGCTGCCAAATTAAGCGGAGGTGCCGCGGCCGGGTTGTCGCAACTTGCGGGTCTGCAAGGTGGCAGCGGCACCATTCCGTTCATGATTGAAGGAACGACCTCAAATCCCAGGTTTGTACCGGACGTGAAGGGATTGCTTGGCAATCAATTGAAGTCCGGCATTCCGGGCTTGCCCGGAAATACGCAGGGAGGCTCGGTGGTGAACTCCCTCTCCGGCGTATTTGGAAAGAAGAAGCCGAAATAGTGTCTGGAACTCGCGACTATTCTGCTGCCGGTTTGTTCCTCGATGATTTGTTATCTTTGATTAATGGAGCGAATCGGCTGCAACGCGTTTCTATTTGATTTGGACGGCGTGCTTATTGATTCCACGCCCGCAGTAATACGAGTATGGCATCGTTGGGCCCTGGAACACGGCTTCGATCCACAAGACGTGATTCGAAGAGCTCATGGACGTCCGAGCCTAACCACGATCCGCGAACTTCTGCCGGACGCCAATCATGATTGCGAGAATCGTATCGTCGAACGCGCGGAGATAGAAGATATGGAAGGCGTCGTACCGTTGCCTGGCGCTCGGGAACTGGTTGAAAGGCTTCCCGATGAGCGATGGGCAATTGTCACCTCGGGAACGCGCCCCCTGGCCGAAGCAAGACTTCGAGCCTCTGGACTGCCTCGTCCGTCTCACATCGTAACTGCAACCGATATAGCCCATGGCAAGCCTCATCCCGAGCCGTATTTAAAAGGCGCGGCAATTTTGGGTTTCCCCGCTGAGAGCTGCATAGTGATGGAGGACGCCCCTGCCGGCGTTGTCTCCGGGAAAAAGTCGTGCGCGCGAGTGATTGCAGTGCGTACCACGGCTCCAGATCCGGAATTGCACGACGCGGGAGCCGATTGGATAGTGGACGATTGCCGCGCGATTTCGCTGCTAGAATTCAGTTCCGGGCACGAGCTGGCTTTTTTTATAAAAAACGACGGCGCAGAAAAGGTATCATCGCCTGCAGAAGCGGTTCGAGGTAACTACTGAAATCCACGAATCAACGTATGACTAGCTATCGAGCAAAACTCCCGCAGCTCTTGCAAAACCGAGGCGGCCGTAAACCATCCATCTCGTTGCTGATCTGCTTAATTATTTTATTGAGCGGATGTTCTTCGCAAAAACAGAGTCCGGAAGAAGTAAGGGAAAAAACCGCCCAAGCTACTGCTGAACTCAAGACGAACGCCAGGGCGGTCGTGCAAGGTGTACGCGAAGGCTGGGGTCGCGGCAATCCCCTCGATTTGAACACGGCCTCTAAAGACCAGTTAATGAGCTTGCCCGGTATAACAGTGGAAAGAGCGGACCGCCTGGTCGCCGGACGTCCTTACCAGAGCGCTGACGAAATCGTAAGCCGCCACATAATTTCTGCGCAGGCCTACGATCGCATCAAAGACCGCGTCACCGCTAAGAACTGACACGCACTCGCGACGCGGCGCTCACAAGACGCGCTCATGGGAATATCCGCCCGCCGTCAACGCAGTGAGTAATTCCGCAATGTGCTCCGGTCCGCGGGTTTCCATGGTGATGTCAATTGCGGTATCACCAAGGTTCACTCCGTAATACGCCCGGTCGTAGGATGTCTCAACAATGTTGGCGCGGTGTTGCGCCAGGATTCCGGTGAGTTGATTGAGCGCTCCAGGGTAATCGGGAAGGTGAACTCGTAGGCGGACAAGGCGTCCGTCCTTCACCAGGCCGCGTTCCATGATGCGAGCCAGCAAGGTCACATCAATATTTCCACCGCAGACCAGCACCGCAACTCTTTTGCCTACAAGCTCGACTTTGCGGTTGATTAACGCTGCAATTGCAGCGGCGCCGGCACCTTCGGCAAGTGTCTTCTCGCGCTCCAGCAGAAGCAGGATTGCGTTGGCGATCTCTTCTTCATCCACGGTAACAATGTCGTCAACGTATTTCTGCACCAGCGGCAGTGTGCGGTCCCCTGCACGGCGCACAGCAATTCCATCTGCAATGGTCGCGGCAGGGGTGAGTGTTACAGGCTTGCCCTCCGCAATCGCGGCTTTCATGGAAGGCAACCTCGCGGGCTGCACTCCGATAATCCGCACGTTGGGGTTTTTTTCTTTCACAGCACATGCGATCCCGCCAATTAGTCCGCCGCCGCCAATGGGAGCGATGATCGCTTCGATTTCAGGATGCTGCGCAAGTATTTCGAGACCGAGGGTCCCTTGCCCAGCGATCACTGCGTCGTCATCGAAGGGATGGACAAATGTGAGATTCTCCGCAAGGCTGCGGCGGACGGCTTCTTCACAGGCTTCATCGTAGTTGGCGCCGTGCAAGACGACATCCGCTCCGTACGCCCGGGTCGCGGAAACCTTTACCAGCGGAGTAGTGAGCGGCATACAGATGAGCGCGCGAATGTTATGCAGACCCGCGTGATAGGCCAGCCCCTGCGCATGGTTTCCCGCCGAGGCCGCAATGACTCCGCGCTCACGCTCGTTCTTAGTGAGAGTCAGCAATTTGTTGAGGGCGCCGCGCTCCTTGAACGCACCGGTCCGTTGCAGGTTATCCAGTTTGAGAAATACCGAGTTGCCGGTAAGTTGCGAGAAAGTTTCCGAGCGAGCGCAGGGAGACAGATAGATGGATGCGCGGATGCGTCCCAAGGCAGTTTCAATGTCAGTGAGCGTGACCATTCGTTAACTTCGAAGTTGAGTCCACTAATCTTACCTGAAGCATTTGCTCGAACTTCACGGCTACCGCAACCCTTAAAATAAAAGGTTTAATGTGCTGAAGACTGTGGCCGTGCCTGGATAAACAACTCTATGACGACTGTAATCTTGCTGACGATTTCAAACATATTTATGACTTTCGCCTGGTACGGACATCTCAAGTACCGGAACACTCCCTTGTTCAAGGTCATCCTGATCAGCTGGATCATTGCTTTTGCGGAGTACTGTTTTCAAGTCCCCGCGAATCGCATTGGCTCTTATGAATTCAGCGCGGCGCAACTGAAAACGATTCAGGAAATAATCACATTAACTGTTTTCTCGGTGTTCTCGGTGCTTTATCTGAAGGAGCCGATCCGGTGGAACTATGTTCTCGGGTTTGCGATGATCGTTGCAGCAGTCTTCGTGATCTTCAAGAAGTGGTAAATAACATCATCATGCAGGTGCGTCGCAATCGAAGCGCACAATGCAGAAATGATCAGAGCGAGACCGCATGGCGCGTGGAAGCTAACTTCGCCGAGGCGCCTTCTGCAATCTGAGTCTTCAAGTATCTGTCCATCGAGACGGCAGCCTTTCGTCCTTCGGAGATCGCCCATACGACCAGGGATTGCCCGCGCCGCATGTCACCCGCAGCAAAAACTCCCGCAACCGAAGTCATGTAACCGGAATCTGAAGCTACGTTTCCCCGATCATCGAGAACCGCGCCTAGTTGCTCAATCATGCCGCTTCGAACGGGCCCGCTGAATCCCATTGCGATCAGTACAAGATCGGCGTCAATCGTGAAATCGCTGCCTGGCACCGATTCGAATTTCGGTGGAGGACCAACCCGAATCCCATGCAATTTATTTACGCGTCCGCTATCGTCGGCGGTGAATCTTTTGGTCGCGACACTCCATTGCCGGTTACCACCTTCCTCGTGCGCGCCCTCAACTCGCAGTTGCATGGGCCAAAGAGGCCATGGTGTCAGCGGAGATCTCTGCTCCGGCGGCACGGGCATAATTTCGATTTGCTGGACTGAGCGCGGCTTCTGCCGATGCACCGTGCCCAAACAATCTGCGCCGGTGTCTCCGCCGCCGATAATCACAACGTTCCGATCGGTGGCCACAATATCGGCATCAGCATCGAGTGCGTCGCCTTCGCAGCGATGATTTTGTTGGGGCAGGAACTCCATCGCGTAGTGAATTCCCTTCAACTCGCGTCCTGGAACATCGAGGTCGCGTGGACGCTCCGCCCCTCCAGCCAACAGAATGGCATCGAACTCGGAACGAAGGTCCTTCACCGAAACATTTTGGCCCACATGTGCGTTAGTGAGGAATTTGACTCCCTCAGCGGACATCTGCGAGATGCGACGGTCAATGATTCGTTTCTCCAGCTTAAACTCGGGGATGCCATATCGCAGCAACCCGCCAATGCGATCAGCTTTTTCAAAAACGGTGACGGAGTGGCCGGTACGGCACAACTGTTGCGCGGCCGCGAGCCCGGCGGGACCAGAGCCGACTACCGCGACTTTTTTGCCGGTATGAAAGTTGGGCGGCTGCGGAACGATCCAACCTTCTTCAAAACCACGCTCGACGATACTTTTCTCTATCTGCTTGATGGTGACAGCGGGCTGGTTAATTCCCAGCACGCACGCCGATTCGCAGGGAGCAGGACAGATTCTCCCCGTAAATTCTGGAAAATTATTTGTCGAGTGCAATCGCTGCACGGCTTCTTTCCATCGCCCGCGATAGATCAGATCGTTCCAGTCAGGGATTAGGTTGTTTACGGGACAGCCGGTGTGACAAAACGGCACGCCGCAATCCATGCAGCGCGAACTCTGAGCGCGCAACTTGTTCTCAGGAAAATCCTGGTAGATCTCAAACCAGTCATTCACACGCTGCGTCACTGGCCGCCGCATTGGAAGTTCGCGCGAGTGCTCCATGAACCCCGTCGCTTTACCCATGCTGCACCTGCTCGAGCAGTTCAACACCTCCAACTGGCTGCCCCGGAATGTAAGGCTGATCCGCTCGTGGAACGCCGAGAACGCGCTTCAGTTCATGAGGGAATACCTTAATAAACTGCGGAAGAGTCTCGGCCCAATTATCGAGTATCCATCGGGCGCGATTACTGCCGGTCAGCGCATGGTGCCGCGTCACTAAATCCTTAATTATTTCCTCATCACGGGCATCGATCACGGGCTCCAGGTCCACTGAAGCCAGGTTGCAGCGTTTCTCGGTGAAGTCCACACGCTCGTCGAACACATACGCAATTCCGCCGCTCATGCCGGCCGCAAAGTTTCTCCCGCATTGTCCCAGCACGACCACTACGCCTCTAGTCATGTATTCACACCCATGATCGCCAACGCCTTCGACAACAGCAGTTGCGCCGGAGTTGCGCACGGCAAAGCGCTCACCGGCCACTCCGTTGAAAAATGCTTCGCCGCTGGTAGCGCCATACAGAACAACATTTCCAATCAGGATGTTATCTTCGGCGAGAAAGCCTGCGCTGGGCGGGGGATAAACGACAAGCCGCCCGCCAGAAAGCCCTTTGCCTACGTAATCGTTGGCTTCGCCTTCCAATGTCAGCGTAACGCCTTTCGCAAGGAACGCGCCAAAACTCTGACCGGCTGAACCGACGAAATTGATGCGAACTGTGTCATCCGGCAAGCCTGCTGATCCGAAGCGGCGTGCAATCTCTCCGCTGAGCATTGCTCCCACCGCCCGATGAACAGTTCGTATCGGATAATTCATTTCGATGGCTGTGCGATCTTCCAGGGCCTTGACCGCGCCCTCGATCAGCACGTGATCCAGCGCATTGTGCAAACCATGATCTTGCGCTTGCACACAATGCCGCGCCACACGACCGGGAACAGTTGGACTGTAGAGAATTGCCGAGAGATCAAGCCCGCGCGCTTTCCAGTGATCTACCGCGGGATTGGTATCCAGCATGTCCACGCGTCCCACCATTTCATCAAAGGTTCGAAACCCCATCTCTGCCATGTGCTGACGTACTTGCTCTGCAATAAAGAAGAAGAAATTAATTACATGCTCGGGTTGTCCCTTGAAGAGCTTGCGAAGTTCAGGGTCTTGAGTGGCTATACCGACTGAGCATGTGTTCAAGTGGCATTTGCGCATCATGATGCAGCCCAGAGCGATCAGCGGAGTGGTGGCAAACCCGAACTCTTCCGCGCCTAATAATGCCGCGATCACTACGTCGCGTCCGGTCTGCAACTTGCCGTCAGTCTGCACGCGGATGCGGCTTCTCAGATCATTCAGAACCAAGACTTGCTGAGTCTCGGCCAGACCTAGTTCCCAAGGAATCCCAGCATGCTTGATCGAACTGAGGGGCGACGCACCCGTGCCGCCGTTGTCACCGCTGATCAACACAACGTCCGCGTGTGCTTTGGAGACGCCGGCAGCGACAGTGCCTACTCCAACTTCGGCAACCAGTTTCACGGCGATGCGAGCGCGGGGATTGACGTTTTTCAAATCGAAAATCAGTTGTGCGAGGTCTTCGATGGAATAAATATCGTGGTGCGGAGGGGGAGAAATCAGTCCAACCCCGGGAGTGGAGTGCCGAATGCGAGCGATTACTTCATCCACTTTGTGCCCCGGGAGCTGTCCTCCTTCGCCCGGCTTCGCGCCTTGCGCCATCTTGATCTGTAACTCATCTGCGTTAGTCAGATAGTTCGCGGTTACGCCGAAGCGTGCGGACGCGATTTGCTTGACCGCGCTCCGCCGCGAGTCTCCATTGTCGTCGCGCTTGAATCGCTCTTCGTCCTCGCCACCCTCGCCGGTGTTCGACTTGCCCCCAATGCGGTTCATGGCGATTGCGAGGGTCTCGTGAGCTTCTTTGCTGATCGAACCGAACGACATCGCGCCGGTGGTAAACCGCTTAACGATTTCCGCGGCCGGCTCGACGTCCTCGATAGAAAGTTTGCTCTCGGCATTCTTGATTTTCATCAAGCTGCGCAGCGTACACAGACTACGGCTCTGGCTGTCAATGAGTTCGGAGTACTCCTCGAACGTTTGGAAACTGTTGTCGCGGACGGCATGCTGCAGCTTGCTGATCGTCAGCGGATTTAGCAGGTGATACTCGCCATCCGTCCGAAAGTGATAAGCGCCCCCCATGGCAAGTTCGGTCTCAGAATCTGTCATCGGGCTGAAGGCATACTCGTGTTTCATCTGCGCTTCGCGGGCCAGCACATCCATCCCGACGCCTTCCAGACGCGAAGTCGTGCCAGAAAAATAAGCGTCGATCAACTCTTTGTTAAGCCCAATCGCTTCGAACACCTGTGCGCCGCGATAACTTTGCAGCGTCGAGATCCCCATCTTCGAGAAAGTCTTCAGCAATCCTTTGTTGATTGCTTTAATGAAATTCTTTAATGCCTTCTCGGACGACACAGTTTCGAGGTAGCCGCGTGCCGCGAGGTCTTCTAAGGTTTCGATCGCCAAATAAGGATTCACTGCGCTGGCGCCGTAGCCGATCAGCAAAGCGAAATGCATGACCTCACGGGGCTCGCCAGACTCAGTTATCAGCGCTACCTGAGTACGCGTTTCTTCACGGACTAACAGATTGTGGACCGCAGCGAGCGCAAGCAAGCTTGGGATCGGAGCATAGTTTTCGTCAACACCCCGGTCGGAAAGAATCAGCAATGTGTAGCCCGACTTCACTGCCAAAGAAGCTCGTTGGCAGAGCTCGTCCAACGCCCGCTTCAGGCCAGCTTCGCCATCTGCCGCGCGAAATAAAGTGGGCAGAGTGATGGCGAGTAAATCGCCGCTGGAAACTCGGCGAAGTTTCTCCAAGTCGCGATTCGTGAGAATCGGATGCGGGAGTCTCAGGGTGTGGCAATTTTCTGGAGTCTCTTCCAGAATGTTGCGTTCGGTCCCGATGTAGCTGATAAGCGACATGACCATTTCTTCGCGGATGGGATCAATCGGCGGATTTGTGACCTGAGCGAAGAGCTGCTTAAAGTAACTGAACAGCGCTTGCGGCCGGTCAGAGAGACACGCGAGTGGAGTGTCCGTTCCCATCGAGCCGACCGGTTCCTCTCCATTAGCAGCCATGGGCTCCACAATCATCTTCAGATCTTCATCGGTATATCCAAAAGCCCGTTGCCGGCAACGCAGAGTTTCGTAATTCACTCGATGCATGCGCGCAGGTTCCGGCAACTGATCAATCGTGATTTGGTTTTGCGAAAGCCAATCCGCATACGGCTGTCTGGAAGTTAACCGCTGCTTGATTTCTTTGTCGGGGATGATTCGCCCATTCACCGTATCCACCAGAAGCATTTTCCCCGGCTGTAAACGGCCCTTCATCTTTATTTGCTCCGCATCAATATCAAGTGCTCCGGCTTCAGACGCCATGACTATTAGATCGTCGTGAGTGACGAGATAGCGACCGGGTCGCAATCCATTCCTGTCGAGCATGGCGCCGATCACGCGGCCGTCGGTGAATGCGATCGCGGCAGGTCCATCCCATGGCTCCATCAGCGATGCGTGATATTCGTAAAAGGCGCGCTTCTCCGGCTTCATGTGCGGATTTCCTGCCCAAGCTTCGGGAATGAGCATAGCCATAACGTGCGGCAAGCTTCGTCCGGACTGAAGCAACAATTCCACCGCATTGTCGAAATTGGCGGAGTCGCTGCCGTCAGCAGCAATAATCGGCTGGAGTTTTTTTATGTCTTTTCCGAAGAGAGGGCTTTCGAGAATTGACTGTCGCGCGTGCATCCAGTTGACGTTACCCCTGAGAGTGTTGATCTCGCCGTTGTGGGCGATGTAGCGATAGGGATGTGCAAGAGGCCAGCTTGGAAACGTGTTGGTGGAAAAGCGCTGATGCACTAGGCACAATGCGCTGGTGACATCCGGATCAGAGAGTTCGCCGTAGAAATTGGCGATCTGTGGGGCAAGCAGCAGGCCTTTGTAAACGATAGTGCGAGCAGAAAGCGACGGCATGTAAAAGAAGTGCCGGTCTTCAACGTCGGATTGCGCAATAACAGTCTCGGCGCGCTTTCGGACCACGTAGAGCTTGCGCTCGAAGGCATCTTCATCGGCTGCGGACGAGCAACCTATAAAAATTTGCTGGATGTAAGGTTGCGAGGCTCGTGCTACGCGTCCGATCGCATCGCCATTTACCGGCGTGTCGCGCCAACCTAACACTGTCAGGCCTTCTTCGCGAACAATACCCTCAAGAATTCCTTCGCACTGCAACCGTTGATGTTTCTCGACTGGCAGAAATGTCATGCCGACGCCATACTGGCCGGGCGCTGGAAGCTTGATGCCTAGGGCGGAACACTCGCGGAGAAAGAACTGGTGAGGGATTTGAATCAGGATGCCCGCGCCATCTCCGGTTTCAGGGTCGCAGCCGCACGCTCCCCGATGCGTGAGATTGATGAGCGCTTCAATCCCTTTACGAATAATGTCGTGACTTTTTTGTCCTCTGATGCTGGCTACGAAGCCAATGCCACAGGCATCGTGCTCGTTTCGCGGGTCATACAGGCCCTGAGCGCGTGGCAGCCTGTTGACTGGTTTAAGTTCGGTTTTTATGGCACTCTTCATCGCAATACTCAAGACGACACAGCCACTCTTGGGTAGCAGGTCACACGCATGGATTGTTCAATTTACGATTAGGGATAAACTTCCATATTGTTAGTACTGGTTACGGCATGAAGAAGTACAATTCAGAATTCCGATAGTCCCGATGGAAATTTCAGAGAGGCCGCAATTTTCTGCGGTTTTCAAACGGCGAGCATCAGGATGAGGACGCAAGGGTCGCGGAATGATGCTTGCCGACGCTGATTCTATCGGTTCGGATGGTGAGCCCTGTCGAAGCTCGGCGTCTCGGCCCATCACTTGGTGCTGGTTTTTGGATTACTGAAATCGAAAAAGCCGGTACGGTCAAACCGCGCGGCACGCTATATTGATAAGGCAATGTTGCGCTCACGGCAGAGATCAGTTGCGACGATACAGTCAACCGTTCCGCCAGGAACACGAATTACACGCTTCTGGCGCGGAGGGAGTTGAGTCAAGGATTCGAGACAGGCTCAAATTGAACCCACCGCCAGCGAACAAACGGCGAGTGGGTTTTTCTTTGGAACGAGTGCACTAAAGTTCAAATTTGTGATTTTTGAAATGGTGTTTCCATGGTGATTATGAAGTTCGGCGGCACGTCGGTAGAGGACGCACCCGCCATCGAGCGGGTAGCGGAAATCGTCCGCACGCGAGAGAAGCTGCGTCCCGTGGTCGTTGTCAGCGCTCTCGCGAAGGTGACCGACACCCTGGTCCTGGTAGGTCAAAGCGCTGCTACCGGCGACATCGATTCCGCCCTGAAATTGTCTGACGCACTTCGCGCGCGGCACCTCGAAACTACTTTTCAACTGCTGGGGAAGAAATCCTCGGCAAGCGTGACGCCTCAGATCGAGCAGATTTTCGTGCAACTCGCTGATTTCGTGCGCGGCTTAGCTGCAGTGCGCGAGCTCTCCCCGCGCAGCACTGACTACCTGCTCTCATTTGGAGAATTATTGTCAAGCCAGATGGTGGCTGCGGCTTTTGCAGCGCGCGGCTTGAACGCAATCTGGGTGGACGCTCGCAGGTGCCTAGTCACCGATAACAACTACACCCGCGCCTTCCCACTGATGGACCAGACACGCGAACGATCGCTGGCGACCCTTAGCGCACCTATCAGCGACGGCCTGATACCCGTGCTGGGAGGGTTTATTGCGGCTGCCGCCGACGGCACTCCAACAACTCTGGGGCGTGGCGGCTCTGATTTTTCCGCCGCGATTCTCGGTGCAGCTCTGGGCGCGGAACGCATTGAAATTTGGACTGATGTCGAAGGCATGATGACCACGGATCCGAGGATTTGTCCCGAGGCCCGGACCATCCGGCGGATCAGCTTCAACGAGGCTGCCGAACTCGCCTATTTCGGCGCCAAAGTACTTCATCCGGCTACGTTGCTGCCAGCTATCCAGAAAGATATCCCGGTTTATGTACTGAACTCTCGCAACCTAGAGAGTACGGGCACTCGGATCACCGCGCATGCTCCCCGCGGAAGGGAGACTTTCCGCGCAATCACCGCCAAATCTGGGGTCAGCATTGTGAACGTTGTGGCTTCCCGCGGAGTAATGGTGCATGGCTATTTGCGGTCAGTGTTCGAGGCGCTCGATCAACACAGTTCCCCGGTGGATATTGTCGCGATCTCTGAGGTCAGCATGTCTTTTACCATGGAAACTAAGCGGCTGCCGAAGGCGTTGATACGCGACCTCGAGAAAATTGCGGATGTCACGCGCGACGATCAGCAGGCGATTGTGTGTCTTGTGGGCGAAGACATCCATGGGAAAGCGGGCGTCGCTGCCAGCGTATTCAGCACCGTCGCGGATGCAGGCGTCAATATAAGGATGATTTCCCAAGGAGCATCCGAAATCAATATCAGCTTCGTTATCCAGGAAAGCGACGTGCCGAAAACCGTGCGTCACCTGCATGCCCGCTTTTTCCCGAGCCAGAGTGGGTCCGCGAACACTGATGAACGAAACCCCGAAGAACGAAATGACGAGAAATCCTTCGATACTTCGGGAGAAACATCTCGGCCCAAGGCCAACGGCGCCTCTTCTCGTTTCGATCAAAAGGCGAAGGAACGAAGGTCGCGAACAGCCTCCGCATCCACCGCAGCCTTGGGAAACAAACTCAATCCCGACTCCAATTTACGAGATCGGGATTCATGAAAGCTCCCGCTCCAGATTCTCCCGATCCGCATCAGGGTCGAAATGTTCGCAATGTTGCGATTGCAGGCTTTGGGACGGTAGGAAGTTCTGTCGCGAACATTCTCTCCCAACGTGCGCACGACGGTATTAGGCTGACCCACGTTTATAACCGCAGCGTGTCCCGTAAGCGGGCAGACTGGCTGCCTTCGAGCGTGCGATGGACAAACAACATCGATGACATTCTCTCCTCGCCGGAGATAGACATCCTAGTCGAGGTGATTGGTGGCCTTGATCCGGCAGGCACCTGGATCCGAAGTGCATTAAGCTCCGGCAAATCGGTAGTGACGGCTAATAAGCAACTGATCGCCCGTTTCGGATCCAGCCTGATTGATCTTGCCGCCAGCATGAA
>JBEEGK010000426.1:0-4475 GCA_041166845.1 Acidobacteriaceae bacterium | reverse complement strand
CACATCGGGCGTATTCCGCCCATCCTTCCACCGATAAATTCCTCCGAATGCCGATACTCGTTTCGGAATCTCATTGATCCCCAGCACAAACTGCATACCACTGAGCAGGTGCACGAGCAGGTCTCCGGCTAGCCCCGTTCCGTATTCCTTCCAACATCTCCAGCGTGCGAACAACAAGGGATCAAATGGCTTTTTCGGAGCGCTACCGAGCCATGTGTCCCAATCCAAATTTTCGGGCGACAAGTCTGCTGGCGGAGGATATTCCCACGCCCCAGTAGGATCGTTGCGACCCAAGGTTCCTTCGACGAGACTTAACTCGCCGATTGCGCCTTGCTCAATAAGCTCTTTGGCCTTGGCACACAAGACAGAACTCGTCCGTTGAGCTCCGATCTGGACGATTCGGTCTGTCTTCTTGGCTGCGGCGACCATCGCAAGGCCATCCGCTGGACTGTGGGACATTGGCTTCTCGCAGTACACATCCTTTCCCGCAGCCACGGCGTCAACCACCACCTGCTTGTGCCAGTGGTCGGGGACTGCAACGATAATGGCGTCTATCTCTTTGTCATCGAGCAATTCCTGGTATCGACGTGTCGTTCGAATCTCCTTCCCAGCGATCTCTTTCGCCAGTTCCTGGCGGCCATCGTAGAGATCACAGGCCGCGGCGCATTCGACACCGGGAAGTTGGATCGCAGTAGTGAGCAGGCCGGTGCCCTCCATGCCGACCCCGACAATTCCAAAGCGAACGCGATCACTGGGGGAAAGCGTTCGAGGCAATGCATACAAAGGTTCCGGATTCAGCAGAATAGTTCTGGCAGCCAGGCTGGCGCCCGCTGCACCCGCAGTTGTCTGTAAGAACTCACGTCGCGAGAAACGATTTTTTTTCATGAATGCGATCTCCTCTGGGCGCCCAGTATAAGCTGGTAGCGTTCGCTGTAATACGGCCTCGTATCATATCGTGTTTTTGTTGCGACATTCCATAGCAGATCGGATCGGGATGGCGGCAACTCTGCGGTTATATTCGTGAGACAGGGCGATGATCGTTAGGCCTTAGAGGTTTTTCGGTGCCACGCGGCCATTTTGTAAACTTACAAACTCGATCAGTTCGTGGCTTGTTTTGCAGCGGCGGATCATTGCAACCACTGTGCATCTTATTTGTTTTTTTCACACTGCTGGCATTGCCTTACAGCTTAGCTTTCGCGGATATGCCCTCTCAGCATCAGGGCGGAGAAGATGCGAGCCATTCACAAAGGCGCGACAACGGTTCCGCCGATAGCTTGTTGCGACAAGCGAAATCCTTCCTTCAGAGTGGCGATCTATCTTCCGCCGAACTCGCCGCTCGCAAATACCTTCAGACTCATGCAAATTCCATCGATGCTCACTTCCTGCTAGGCAATATTTTGTTCAGGGAAACAAAACCAAAAGAATCGCTTGCAGAATATACCGAAGGCGCGAGATTCCACGCTCCTGGTACATTCGATCTGAAGGTGGTCGCTCTCGATTACGTTCTGCTAGGCGATTACGCCGATGCCGACAAGTGGTTCAGCAAATCGCTTCAAGAAAATCCGAAGGACTCGCAGGCCTGGTACTACCTCGGCCGCACGAAGTACAACGAAAGCAGATTAGACGAAGCGGTAGGCGCATTTCGCCAATGCCTGAACCTTGAACCTAAGAACGTCAAAGCTGAAGATAATCTTGGATTGTCTTACGAAGGGCTTGGCCGCACCGAGGAAGCGGCCACAGCTTATAGAACCGCGATTGCGTGGCAGACACAAAGCTTGGACAAAACCGCCGGCCCGTTCATTGATCTTGGAGCCCTTTTGCTGAAACAAAATCTCGCTGAGGAGGCTCTACCCTATCTGCAACAGGCGGTCGAGGTCTCCCCAAAAGATGCCAGAGCGTATGAATACCTGGGCAAAGCATATTCGGATCTGAATCAAATGGACGAAGCTCAAAAGCAGTTGGAGAGGGCCGTCACTATCGCTCCACAGAGCGCGCGGCTGCACTTTATCCTGGGACAAATTTACCGCAAGGAAGGGCTGACACAGAAAGCAAAGATAGAACTGGAACGTGCCTCGCAACTGAATGGACTTAGCGAAACCACGCAATACCCCGAGCCATGACTCGGAAACATATTCAATTCGCCATTGGCTCTCTTCCTTCAATGACTATAAGAATGCGATCCACCCCCGGAACCGAAGTCTCCTGCTTCGTCCCACTGGGCCAGTCAATTTCGAGCTTGTCGATTTTCGAGTATGTGCCTAATCCGAAGTGAATGCGTTGGTCGGAACTTGATCCGTAGCTGCCTCCGCTAAAAACATCTCCTCGCTGTCGTACCTTTCCAGTCGTAGCGAAAACCTTGGCTCCAATCGCATCACGCGGACCTTTTGCTCCGCCAATTAATTTCAAAGTGATCCAGTGATTGTCATTCTTAACGACATTTCGTAATAACGTCGGAGTCGAATCAACGTTGTTGATGACAACGTCGATGTGGCCGTCATTGAACAGGTCTCCGAAAGCCGCTCCCCTGGCGGTAATTACATCTGCCAGGCCGCTCTTCGTCGCAGGCGAGACCTCCTTGAATTTACTGCCATCGAGATTGCGGAAAAGCTGTGGCCGCTGTGCCCACGTCGTTCCCCAGTCTTGCTGGTCAACGCCAGGGTAGACGTGGCCGTTCGCAACGAAGATATCCTGCAATCCGTCATTATCGAAATCAAGGAAGCCGGTTCCCCATCCCAAGAATGGGATTGTCGGTTCACCCAGGCCAGACTGCATGGTAACGTCGGAAAAGTTCCCATCGCCATCGTTCCGGTAAAGCGTGTTGTAGTCATCAGAAAATGAAGTTACGTAAAAATCAAGCTTGCCGTCGCGGTTGTAATCGCCGACGGCAATTCCCATGGAAGCTTGTTCGCGCCCGTCCTCGCTAAGCGCGAAACCGGAAATATAACTGACATCCTCAAAGGTGCCGTCATGACGATTGTGGTAGAGGTAGTTAGGAACAGAATCGTTGGCCACCGCCAAATCCAACCATCCGTCATCGTCCACGTCTACGAACACCGAAGCGAATCCGTAGTAGCCCTTATGGTCGGCAACCCCAGCCTTCTCGCTGACGTCAGTGAAAGTGCCGTCTCCATTGTTATGGAAGAGATGATCTGGCTCGCCTTGCAAGCCCCGCGGTCCGCACATGACCTTCGCACCTCGAAACTGGCAGAAGCCGGGAGGAATGTTTCCCTGCCCCGCAATCGGCGGATGGTCGGGCTCGAATTTCACGTAGCCCGGAACAAATAGGTCCAGTTTTCCGTCGTGATCATAATCGCCCCACGTCGGTCCAGCGGACCACCCACCTAGCATCACGCTCGCCTTAGCGGCTACGTCTGTGAAAGTACCGTCATGATTATTGTGATAAAGGCGGTTTTGTCCGAAATTTGATACATAAATATCGGAATAGCCGTCATTATCGTAGTCACCCACTGCAACTCCGAAACCCCAGCGCTCATTGGCGACTCCCGCCTTGTCGGTGACGTCGGTGAAAGTACCGTCATGATTATTGTGCAGGAGCATCGCGCGCGGGGCTGGCTCTTTACCCTTTAGGGCAGCAACCGTGGAACCATTAAGCAGATAAATATCGAGCCATCCGTCGTTATCGTAATCAAGCAAAGCAACTCCTGACCCGGGAGTTTCTATGATCGTCGTCTTCTCGCGAGAACCAGAGCGGTGATGGAATTTCTCCAAGCCAGACTGCCTGGTGACGTCCACGAACACAACCGGCGCGTCATCAACAAATCCACCGGCTGTAATTGGACGAGATTGCGCGTCCTTCACCGGAGCTCGGGCAGCGCCAGTGGAGACGCCCATGGGCGCACTTTGTTGCGGAGAGTTATCAATCGCGTTTTCTTGGCCCTCAGCGAAACCGACGGATATCAACAACAGGAGGGGTAGGAATGCAGATTGGAGTCGTATCCGCCCGATCATTTATTCTTCTCGATCGGTCCAGCGGTTTCATCCACTTTGAGGATCTGATCGGCGCGCACATTTTTTAGAGTCTGCACTACGCCACTCGGCCAGCGAATCTCCAATGCTAGCGCGATCGTTTCGGTGCCAAGGCCAAAATGCACTCGTTTGTCACTCGAAGAGAGATAGCTACTCGCTGTGGTGACAGTAGCGAATTGTTGGCCCTTCGCGGTCGTTACTTTTACTTCGGTCCCGATCGCATCACGATTGCTCTTGTGTCCGACCAGGTTCAAGGTCAACCAGTGGTTTGTAGTCGACGTTTCATTGTGGAGGATGTAAAGGGGACCGTCATTAGTCGTAACAACGGCGTCCACGCGGCCATCATTATCAATATCTCCGATCGCCAAGCCCCTCGCGACCCAAGCTTCCCGAAAGACGCTGCCCGAATTTGCCGACACGTCCACAAATTCCTTGCCCGTATTTCGCGCCAGCAGCATCGGTTCGCGATAACGTAAGTTGGGACTAGT
>JBEEGK010000425.1:0-4221 GCA_041166845.1 Acidobacteriaceae bacterium | reverse complement strand
TTTCTGATTGAAGAAGGTCCGCAAACGTTGGTGGATAGCTCGCAAGTCAATGGGAACCTCAGCATTCCGGTTGAGCAGCTCACGCAGAAGAAAGGCTTTGAACTGCGCACAGGACAGCCCTTCTCACCGGCGCATCTCTCCAATGATCGCAGCCGAATTCTGGCAACTTATCTGGACCGCGGATATTTGAACGCTGAAGTTAAAACCAACATCACGCGGCATCCGGACAATCCCCAGCGCGTAGATATTGTTTATGACGTCACCGAGAATCAGCAGGTGAGAGTCAGTAAGGTTCTATACCTGGGAAGGACGCACACGCGACAGTCGCTGATTCAACGGGCATCGAGCATTACTCCCGAGGCCCCGCTCAGCCAGGGAAAGCTGCTGGAGGCCGAGAGTCAACTCTACGAACTCGGCGTATTTGACTGGTCGAGCGTGGGCCCACGTCGGCCCATCACCGCGCAGACGGAAGAAGAAGCTTTGGTCAAAGTGCACGACGCCAAGCGCAACACAATTACTTACGGATTCGGTTTGCAGATCGCGCGCCGGGGAGGAAGCGTGCCATCAGGAACGGTCGCCGTCCCGGGTCTTCCCACCGTGGGCACCGGCAGCGCGAGAATTGAATCAAGCGAGAACACGTTCGTCAGTCCGCGGGGTTCGATCCAATATACACGGCGAAATATTCGCGGGTTGGGAGAGACAGGGATCTTATCACTTATAGTTGCGCGTCTGGACCAGCGCGCGCTGGCAACTTACACCGATCCGCATTTTCGCGGGACACGTTGGAGCACGCTTTTCAGTCTTTCGGGCGAGCGTACCACTGAGAATCCGTTGTTTGCCGCCAGCCTCAGCGACGTATCTTTTCAAGTGGAGAGGGTGATCAATAAGGCAAAAACCAGCACACTACAAGTGCGGTACGACTTCAACAAGACGATTCTTTCTCAGTTGCTGGTGCCAGAACTCGTTCTCGAATCGGACCGCAACGTCCGCCTGTCGTACCTTTCCAGCACGCTGATTCACGATACCCGTGATCAGCCGCTGGATTCGCACAGCGGTTTCTACCAGACGGTTGACGTGAGAATTGTGCCGACAGCGCTGGGATCGAGCGTGAACTTTTCGAGGATGCTTGCACAGGTTGCATACTACAAGCCGGTGCATTCGATCGTGCTGGCGAATAGTGTGCGGCTCGGATTGGCGGTGCCTTTTTCCGGCAGCAACGTCCCTACCAGCCAGCGCTTTTTCGCCGGCGGCAGCACAACACTTCGCGGATTCCCCGTCAACCAGGCCGGGCCGCAGCGGTTGGTCCATTTTTGTCCAGTCGGCACCGTCAGCACTTCGTGTCCCCTGATTACGGTGCCCGTCGGTGGAAATCAGCTCTTCATTCTCAACTCCGAGGTGAGATTTCCGATTCGCATCATTAACAATCTGGGCGGAGTTTTCTTTTACGACGGAGGAAACGTATACCGAGGAATCAACTTCCGCCGATTTGTGGATAGCTATACAAACACGATAGGTGTGGGATTGCGATACTCGACTCCGGTGGGGCCGGTTCGCATTGATGTAGGCAGAAACCTGAACCCAGTGAGCGGCATCAGCGCCACTCAGTTTTTTATTACTTTAGGACAAGCTTTTTAGAATCTGCATATGAATTGGAAGAAGATCGTCGCATGGATTGCCGGAACGCTCTTGCTGTTGCTGGCTGTGGTAGGCATCGGGGGATACGTCTTCCTTCAAAGCCAGAGCTTCCATCGCTATGTGCTGGCGAAGATTATGCAAGTAGCAAGCGATTCCACGGGCGGAAAAGTTTACGTCCGCAGTTTCGATTTTCACTGGTCGGGGCTACGCGCGGATTTGTATGACATCGTCATCCATGGAACCGAGAGCGCCGACCAGAGGCCGCTGCTGCGGGTTGACAAACTGACGGTGGGGCTGAAAGTTCTCTCCGTATTGCATCACCAAGTGAATCTGAACGAACTTTTGATCGAGCATCCGGTAGCGAATCTCATCGTCGACAAAGATGGACGCAATAACGTTCCCCAGCCAAATGCGCCCAAACAGCAGAGCTCTCAAACGAACGTTTTCGATTTAGCAGTGGGACACGTGCTTCTCAGTGGCGGAGAACTCTATTACAACGACAAAAAGAGTCTGATCAATGCTGACGTAAGGGATTTCAGGACAGAGACGGACTTCAGTTCGCCGGAAAAACGCTACAGCGGCTCGATTTCCTACCATCAGGGCAGCGTGCAGTATGCCAATCTTAAGTCCCTGCCGCACGGACTCGACCTTCAGTTCAGCGCAACACCTGCGCAACTATCGCTTTCCTCCATTGTGCTCACGGTTGGTTCCTCGAGAATTTCTCTACAGGCAAAGATCAGCGATTACGCCAATCCGAGACTTGGCGGCAACTATAACGCCCTGGTTCATACACAGGACATCGCGGGCCTTATGGGGGGAGCATCCCCCGCCGGAGATGTGACGCTTGCAGGGACAATCCAATATCAGAGTCTGCCCAATCAGTCGCTGCTGCGCGCGCTCGCGTTGAACGGGACCGTGAATAGCAATGGCCTCAAGATAGATTCGGTGCAGGGCAATGTCTACGTCAACAAAATCCAGGGACGCTTTCGTCTAGCGGACGGAAACTTCACCGCTCCTGACGTGATTGCGGAGCTCTTGAATGGACGCGTGTCCGCGAAGGTGAATGTGGCGCATCTCGACGCGAACCCAGCGACGAACCTTCATGCCACTTTGCTAGGAATTTCGATCGACGCCATAAAACATGGGGTGCGCAATCCTTCGGTGAAGCAATTGCCACTGACTGGAACGGTACAGGGTGGGTTGGACGCTTCCTGGTCTGACAGCATGAAGGACTTGCAGTTGCGTTCGGATGTGAACGTACATGGCGGCATTTTTGAAGCATCCGCAGGTTCGTCGAACTCTACTCCAAGATCTCGGACCGTGCCGCTGGATGGCGCCATTCACGTCAGTTATGACACCGCTCGCAACTTGATCTCGGTTCGGCGCAGCACGCTCTCTACCCCGGCTTCAACGGTTTTTGCCGAAGGACAGGTCAGCGACCATTCCAATCTGCGGCTTGAGGCGAAATCAAGTGATCTTCGCGAACTGAATTCTCTCTCCTCTGCTTTCTCCTCCGTTCCGAAGCAAGCAGGCAATCCGCAAAACAAGCCCCTCAATATTGCAGGCTCAGCAAATCTCAACGGAACGGTAACCGGATCATTGCAACAGCCTCATTTGGACGCACAGGTTTCCGCCAGCGATCTTCAAGTAGGAGAGAGTAAGTGGAGCACTTTGCGGGTCTCTGCGCAGGCGGGCCCGTCGGGGATTTCTGTGCGCGACGGAGTTCTCATCAGCGCACGCAGTGGTCAAATAAAATTCGACGGGAACGTTGGGCTGCGGAACTGGTCCTACAGTGATTCAAGTCCGCTGGCTGCGAATGTTTCGATACGCAGAATATCAGTGGATGAAATACAGCAGATTGCCGGCATGAAATATCCGGCTTCGGGTGATTTGTCTGGTGACGTTGTTCTGCGCGGCAGCCAGATTGATCCCGTCGGGCACGGATCGGTCCAGATATCGGACGCCGTTGTTTACGGCGAGCCGATGCAAAACCTCGATGTGCAATTCGACGCAGCCAACGGATCGGTAAACTCATCGTTCAAGATCAGTATGCCCGCAGGTTCATCCGCGGGAACTCTAATGTTCGTCCCCAAGACAAACGCCTACAAGGTTCGTATGGATGCGCCCGCGATAGTCTTAACCAAGCTGCATGCCGTCCAGGCAAAGAACATGCAGTTGAACGGGACCTTGACTGCATCGGCATCAGGAGCAGGTACCCTCGATGACCCGCAACTCACTGCTTCCATTCAGTTGCCCAAACTGCAGCTTCGACAGACCGCAATCACTGGCATCAAAGCGCAACTGAATGTTACCAACCATCGCGCAGCGTTCGATCTACGCTCGGACGTCGCCGAGGCTTCGGTGCAGGCAAAAGGGACCGTAGACCTTCGCGGGGACTATTACGCGGACGCGAAAATTGACACCAGCAGAATTCCTTTGGATCCATTGCTGGTGATGGTTGTACCCAGCCGTCCCAATGGATTCCAAGGACAAACAGAATTGCACGCGACGATCAAGGGCCCGCTCAAGGACAGAACACGAATGGAAGCTCATCTCGAGATTCCAACTCTTGCTGCCTCTTATCAG
>JBEEGK010000424.1:0-4595 GCA_041166845.1 Acidobacteriaceae bacterium | reverse complement strand
TGACCTGCCGATTACGAATCGGCTGCTCTACCAACTGAGCTACGTCGGCCTATTGAAGTAAAACGTCTGAGTCATTTTACCCGAAACTTGGACCCTGGCTTTATGTCGCCATTGCCGACCGATTCGGAACAGCCCTTGTAGCTTACGCATCTTCTTAACTCGGCTTCCAGTTGCTTTTCTTGCATCTAGCGACGGCACGGAGCATCATTACCTGCATGTCGATTGCGTCCGCTGCTTGCCGTCCTGTCGCTGTTGTTTTATTGCTCAGCTCAGTTTTCGTGCTCTCTCCGAAGGTAGCGGTGGCGCAGAGTTCTTCATTGCCGGAAGCGCCTCAGCCGCAGAGTCAGGATTCTTCTAAAAAATCTGATTCGCAGCAGAACGGTCAAGAGGACAAAGCCAGCAAAAATCATATTTTTTGGATTGTCCCCAACCATCGCGCCTACGAGAGTGGAGCGGAGATCAAGCCACTGACGTCCAAGGCAAAGCTTAAGCTTGCAGTAGACGATGCCTTTGATCCATCCACATTTCTGATCGCGGGCGTTTTTGCCGGCACTGCGATGGCGCGCCGCCAGTATCCGGCATTCGGCAACGGCGCTGGCGGCTTTGCAAAATATTACGGAGCTGCGGCTGCCGACCAGGTGATCTCCGACTTTATGACTGAGGGACTGTTTCCCGTCGCTCTGCACCAGGATCCACGATATTTCGTGAAGGGACGTGGCGGTTTCTGGAAGCGCACGAAGTACGCTGTCGGTCGGGAATTTCTCACGCGCAATGATGATGGGCGGAGGCAATTCAACATATCTGAACTCGGTGGCGTCGCTGTGGCGGCAGGGATTTCAGCTGCTTACTATCCGTCAGAACAGCGCACTTTCGGCGACGTCGCCGGCAGATGGGGCCAGCAGATTGCGCTGGATGCATTTCTGAATGTGACGAAGGAATTCTGGCCCGACGTCCGCGCCAAGTTCTTCGGTAAATAAGCAGGCCACCTTTCGAACATCCCGCGAAACCGCCTTCCCGCTAGGGCTGCGCGGCGAGTGCAAGTCGCCATGTGTTAACAAAGAAGGTTCCTTCGGGACGAGTTTTCCACTTGTATTCACCAACTCAGCTTCCGCATAATAAGCTCAAGTAGTCTCCTAACCGTGTATCGATACAGTAGAGCAGAGCTTCTGCGGATTCTTCGCCTCACTGCGCGGCAGCTGGCAGCTTGGGAAAAAGCTGCGCTGGTAGCGGCGGCTGAGGACTATTCGTTCTTCGATCTGCTGCAAATCAAAAAAGTGCGCGACCTCTGCGCCCATAAAGTTCGGCCCGCCGTGATTCGTCAATCATTGCAAGCAATGCAAAAACAGGTTGCGGGAATGCAGAATCCGCTGATCGAAGCTAGCGCGTTTACTACTGGACATCGCGTCGGCTTTCGCCATGAAGGACGCTTGGTTGAGCCTATTGCCGGGCAATTTATGTTTGATTTCTCTTCCCGCGATAAATCTGCCACCAGCACTCCGATCGCGAAAAACCGCACCCAGCGCGTGTCCCACGATGTTGGCGAACTCTTTGCGCGCGGAATCGCCCTCGAAGAAGATCCTGCCACGCAACCGCAAGCCATCGCCACTTATCGTCAGGTATTGGAGCTTGATCCTGAACATGCCGCTGCCCACATTAACCTCGGCACGCTCTACTACAACAAACAGGATTATCGTCTGGCCGAAGCGCATTATTTCAAAGCGATAGAAATTGATCCGCGTTATGCGCTCGCGCATTTCGACCTGGGCAATGTGCTCGATGAAACTGGACGCGTCGCCGAAGCGATCCATTCCTACATGACCGCCCTTCAATTGGCGCCGACGTATGCCGATGCGCACTACAACCTGGCCTTGGCCTACGAAAAGATCAAGGAGCCGCGCAAGGCTTTATTCCACTGGAAAGCCTACGTGAAGCTCGATACCACCGGCCCATGGTCCCTGCATGCACGCCACCAGATCAAGCGCATCCTGCAAGCGGATGGCTTGAGGCTGGTTCCCAAGCGCGATTAGGCACATCGTAAAGCGCCTCGCTCTCAGCTTCCTTCTCAGTGCTAGAATTCCTAGTTCGACGCTCCTTCTTTTAAGGTGTATACATGCCCGAGATGACTCTGAACCTGGCTTCGCCCACTCCTCTCACTAGCCTCACAGAAGATGAGGTTCTTTTCCGCGACAACATCCGGCAATTTGCAGAGGAAAAAATTCGTCCGCTGACAAAAGAGATGGACGAAAAGGCGGTCTTCGACAAGGGCCTGCTACAGGAATTCTTCCAGTTGGGACTCATGGGAATCGAGGTGCCGGAGCAATTCGGCGGCGGCGGCGGCAAATTCTTCGAAGCCATACTCGCGGTGGAGGAATTCTCGCGGGTGGACGCCTCCGCCGGCGTCGTCGTGGACGTGCAGAACACGCTAGTCAATAACGCTCTGATTCGTTGGGGCAGCGATGATCAGAAGCAACGGTATCTTCCGAAGATGGCGGCGGACACCGTCGGTGCATATGCGTTGAGCGAAGCCGCCTCCGGCTCCGATGCTTTCGGATTGCAGACGAAGGCTGAACTAGAAGGCAGCGACTACGTTCTTAACGGGCGCAAGCTCTGGATCACCAATGCGAAAGAAGCCGGACTGTTTGTCTTGTTCGCAAATCTCGATCCGCAGTCGGGATATAAGGGCATCACTTCTTTCATCATCGAAAAAGATTTTCCCGGGTTCACCGTCGGCAAAAAAGAAGACAAGCTCGGAATTCGCGCTTCGTCCACATGCGAGTTGATCCTGGAAGATTGCCGCGTGCCGAAGTCGAATGTTCTGGGCGAAGCAGGCAAAGGCTACAAGATCGCCATTGAAACTCTGAACGAAGGCCGCATCGGCATTGGAGCGCAGATGGTGGGTGTGGCGCGCGGAGCATGGGAGTATGCCACGAAATACGCACAGGAGCGAAAGCAGTTTGGGAAAACCATTGCCGACTTTCAGGGCATCCAATTCCAGATCGCGCAAATGGCGACTGAAATCGAGGCGGCACGGCTGATGGTTTATAACGCCGCCCGCATGAAAGACGCAGGCGTGCCGTTCGTGAAAGAGGCCGCCATGGCCAAATTGTTCTCGTCCCAGGTGGCCGGACGGGTGACTTCGCTCGCCATTGAAATCTATGGAGGGTACGGCTTCAGCAAGGATTATCCGGTCGAGAAATATTTTCGGGACGCGAAGATCGGGAAGATTTATGAAGGCACGTCCAACATGCAACTGCAAACCATTGCCAAGCTTTTATTGGGAGGCAAGTGAGAGAAGGGATTCAAGTCACCCCCGTAACCCGTCGCAGTTACTCTATTGTGCAGGAAGTTGCATTTTCGTCCGCAGGGGATTATCGGTTTGGCGAAGTTAACCGACGCATTTGCAACAGGTTGAGAACGAGTCACTTATTGGTGCGCTAGCTGCATTTAGGAATGTGCCCGCTATCAAGGCCCGAGGTGCTGCAGTGGTGAACGTAACAGTCGCAAGATCCGCCCGAAGTCCCAAGTCTCAGCATTCCATGCTGCCCGTCCTTCTTGCCCTCTTTGTAATTTCGTATGCGTTATTGACCACCCTGGTAGTGGAACAGGGACGCACGATAGACAATCAGCGCTTTCTCATCCGCCAGCTCTTCAGCGACAGCACCCAGCTGAGCACCATCAAGGGCCGAGATGTACGTAAGAACCAGGCGACGGCGGCGGACGATGTCCGGACAAAAAACCAGCCCGCCGCAGATGCACAGGTACAAACCCCGTCTTCCCAGGCGGCTCCCAGTGTTCAACCCAAGAACCACCAGAAACTCGGAAAGCAGTCCATGCAAAAGCCTCCCAAAAGCGTTGACTCGGGAGACGTACGCAGGACCGCGCTCAAGATTTAGTGGCGGCGTTATTGGTCGCTGTTAGTGACAGTTAGTTGACCCTGTTCAGAAGTTGGCTGTCTGATTCGGTAGGTGGCAAATGATGAATACCCTGGTAGGCGCGCTACTTCTGTTTTCTCTTCCCGGAATCCATTTCGCTTCGCAACCCAAAGCTCCGGCGGATCGCACCGTGGCGCGGCAAGCCCACAAGGGCGGCACCTGGTACTTCGCGCAAAGCGGCCACGCCGTCTATTGCTACGGACCAGTGATGCTGATCAACGCTCCGCCCGGCAGATTTCAAAAGGTCGCCACATTCTGCAAAGGCGACATGGCAATGGTGCCGCTGAAGGATTAGAAATCTCTCGGGCCCGCTGGGATGGGATTAAACCGGCCCTCTAACTCCCTAACGGTAAGCTCGATGCGGCGCGACTTTTTGAGTGCCGCAGACTATATCTGTCATCCCGACTGACCCAAGTTGCTTTGCAGAGCGAAGCAACCGGCGAGTTGAGGGACCTGCTGTGCATTCGAGTCCGTTCGTCAAGCCGCAGGTCTCTCGACTACGCAGAGCGAAACGCTTTGCTTCGCTCGAGATGACAGATGTAGGATGTGGCTTTTGTTGTTGGCACAATTGCTTGTGGAAACGACGTGAATCCTGGTAGGCGCGGCAGGAATCGAACCTGCAACCGCCGGATTAGAAATCCGATGCTCTATCCGTTTGAGCTA
>JBEEGK010000423.1:0-5366 GCA_041166845.1 Acidobacteriaceae bacterium | reverse complement strand
CGATCGGTGACGGAGATAAATCCGTCCGCGTCCAAGTTCCCGATGTCACCAGTCTTAAACCAGTCGCCGCTAAACACTGCTTGGGTTTCATCCGGCTTGTTCCAGTAGCCATCAAAAATCGAAGGTCCGCGCACCAGTATTTCGCCGTCGTCTGCGATACGCACTTCAACGTTTGCCAGCGGTTTTCCCACCGTGCCAATTCTATGGTCTTCGGGAGAATTCACTGCGATGACAGGGGAGGTCTCGGTCAGGCCATATCCTTCGTGGATGCGAATCCCAACGTTCGCGTACCACTCAGCAAGCTCACGACCCAGTGGGGCGCCGCCGGAAATAAATATCCGCACGCGACCCCCGAGTCCCGCCCGCACTTTGGAAAAGAGCAGTCGGCTTGCAAGGTTCCAAGAAAAAGTCGTTGGAAGTTTTCCCGCAAGCGTTTCGTTTCTGTAAGTCTTTCCCACGGAAAGGGCCCAGTGATAAATCTGTCGCTTGGGAAAAGTCTTCGCTTTGAGTTCTACTTGCGTGTGGATTTTCTCGTAAAGCCGCGGCACGCTGACGAGAATTGTAGGGCGAATTTCGTTGAGAGCGCGTGGAAGTCTGTCGAGAAAGGGAACATAGCAAATCGTCACTCCGTGGCACAACATCGCGTAATCCACATGGCGCGCGGTGACGTGTGACAGAGGGAGAAACGACAGGCTCAAATCTCCAGGACTCAGATCAAAGCCTCGCAGCGAGCATGAGAGGTTCGCAGCCATATTCCCATGCGTGAGCATCGCGCCCTTGGGAGTGCCGGTCGTGCCCGATGTGTAGATTATCGTCGCTAAGTCTTTAGGCCCCATGCTGTGCGCGAGAGGTTCTATCTCGGCTTCACGTTCGATCGCGAAGTGTTTAGCGATGTCCTGCAGCATGATGATGTCGCCCGACGAAACCGCTGGGGGAGGGACAGAATCCATAACAACGATTTTTTCTAACGAAGTCTGACTGCGAATCTCGCAAATCTTATTTAGTTGTTTTTCGGACGATGCGAAAACTATGCGTGCTCCGGAGTCTCGAAGTACGTAGGCAGTCTGCTCTGCCGTCAACGTGGCATAAATCGGGACTACAACCGCGCCCACCAGTAGGGAAGCGAAGTCAGCAATCGCCCACTCGGGACGGTTTTCGCTGAGTATCGCAATCCGATCGCCCTTGCGGATGCCCCAGTTCAACAGCGCTTGACTAAGGCGCACGATCTGAAGACGAAGCTCCTGAGCCGAAATTGGAATCCAGGCTTCATCTTTACGGTAAACAATGACGCGCGGCTGATCGCGCTGGATTATTGAAAAAAAGACATCATTGAGGGTCCGCAGATTCATTTGCGAAGAAGAATAAGAAGGGAGGCCGACGCAGTTGGTATCGATCGCATTCTTGACCGAATGTACTTCTTCAGGGATGGATAGGCAACGCCAGAAATATCCCTAGCGATGACTAGAGGGATTCATCACACAAATCGGCAGAAACTGAGCTTCGCGAGAGAAGTGGTGTGAAGAAACTCCCATGAACGAAAAAACAATCTTTTCAGACCCACTTGGATGACTCAGTTTTGCAAACCAGCGAAACAAACACTCGCATTCACGGGGCAAAGTTTGACCATGCCTAACTGGGTTGTTATGATGAATTCGCGGGGTGGAGCAGTCTGGTAGCTCGTTGGGCTCATAACCCAAAGGTCGCTGGTTCAAATCCAGCCCCCGCAACCAAAGAAATCATAGGGTTACAATGAATTTGGATTTTCGATTGTGGTCTGAAATGGTCCTGTAAGGTTCGAAGGAAAGAATAAAGGCCGCCCACCAGGCGGTCTTTTTCTATTTGGTCTGACCTTGAAGCAGCAGGCGCTGGACGACACACGTGTTGGCTTTGCGCTTCGCTTTCATGAAAGCGCCGCCGTAGACGTTCATCGTGGTTGAGATGTTGGCGTGATGCATGAGTTTCTGCTGCACGCCTAGAGGAGAACCGGTTTCGTCGAGCCATGCGCGGTAACTGTGACGCAGAGCGTGCCAGCCGATTTCCCCTGGAATCTTGGCTCGTAATGCCGCGGTCTTGAGTATGTTCTTCCGCAGCGAACCAGAATCGTAGGGTTTGCTTGTCCGTGGGCTCGGAAATACCCAGTCTCCAACCGTCTCCAGTTTTCTCTGTTCTCGAAGCACACTTCCTTGCTGCATTTCGTGATCCTCCCCCTAGTTTGAGATGTTGACTGTGCGGCGCACTTGATGGTACGAGCGCTGCCACTTTCGGTAAAAGAATTTAGCGGCTCGGATCAGCCGAACTGGGACGCAAGAAGTAATTCTTGCCACTGCCGCAGCAAAGCAGTAACCGCAGCCTGGATAGGTCACAACTATCAGATTGCATGCATCAGGGCAGGAGAAGGGGCTGTAGTAGGTTCTGAGCTTCCGATCTAATCTGCCGGGTCCAACGCATTTGATTCCGGGTTGCCCGTCACACGACCGCGATGCAACGCATTGATCGGACACAAGGGATAGTGATGCGATAGAATGCGGGCATATCTCTGGGCGCACGCTGCGGCTTCTAGTTTCCTGAGACCGGCTGCCAGGTTGTTTTCCGTTTCGAGTTCAGGACTATTTAGGAAATTCGTCTCAGCGGCTTAATCTTATCGCGGGAGTTTCGACCGTGGCGCACTTTCCGAAAGCGGAGTCACTGGGATACGCAAAGCTCCGATGAAGCGCGGGAAAAACTCAAACGCCGCCGCCACTGCGGTCAGTTCCATCATTTGCAAAACGTCGTAGTGCGCCTTGAGGCTGGCGTAAAAGTCGTCGTCAATTTCATCGGAAGAGTGAAGACGATCGGCATAGCGGAAGCCTAACTTCTCAGCTTCCGTAAATGGACCTCGCTCAAAGTCCTGCAATGCGGTGACCTGTTCTTCTTTCGCTCCTTTTTGCCGCGCAGAAACCGAGTGACCCTTTATCCCGTATTCGAAGTTATGCAAAATGCAAATGCGGATTGCAACCAGCTCTTTGTACCAGCCGGGTAGCGCGCCGTCTCCGACAATTGGCTTGAGAAATGCCGCTACACCTTGGGCCAGCGCTGGAATGTTTGCCAGCGCTTTAAACATGTTGGGAACGACGCCTCGTTGTTGCAACAAGGCGTCGTAGAGTGGAGCGATTTCGCTTCCGACCTGCTCTCGTTCGAGCAGCGCGATGCGAGTTGTTGTGTTCTCGCTCACGCTAGAAGGCATATCGAAGCGAGAATTGAATCAGGCGCGGCGTTCCGACCGTCGAGGTGATCTTCCCAAAGGTTCCAGGATTCTCAACATCTGATTGTGCCGGGCTTGCGAAGTTGGCGTGATTCCAGATGTTAAAGAAGTCCGTCGTGAAACGCAGGCTCTGGCGTTCACTGAGGTGAAATTCTTTCGCCAGAGAAAAATCCCAGTTCTGCTGAAAAGGCCCACGATAAATGTTGCGTCGAAGATCACCGAATCCCGTTGTGCCTCCGATCACCGTGGGAGCAGTTGTGAAATTCGCATAGATCAAATATCCGTCCAGCCGTTTGTGAACGTCACCGGAGGTAAGGCCGGAGGCGAGGGACCCTCCCGGCGCGAGGCTTGCGCCCATGGTTGGCGATGCCAGGCCTGGCACAATATAGGCTGTACCTGCTCCTGTATCAATTACCGAGAAAGGCGTGCCGGACTGAAGTATGGTGATACCGCTGATGGCCCATCCGCCGAGCACGCTGTGAACCAGCCCTTTTGAATCTCTGAATATTGGAAGATCGTAACGGTAGCTCACGGTGAGCCGATGCTTGCGATCGAAATCGGAAAGTCCGTAAGAGTTAGCGATGTTGCTCTCATCGTTGAAAGCGGTGTTCAGCGCAGTGTTGCCGCTGGAAGTTGCGTCAAGCGATTTCGAGAACGTGTAAGCCCCCTGGAAATATCCCGCTCCCCAACGTCGGAACAGCGTCGTCTGCAGCGAGTTGTAATGCGAGTAAGCGTCATTCGCAAAAACCTGGAAGCCGCCATAACCGTTGACGCCTTGCAGATTTGAGCGCGCGATGCCATTGGCAACAGTGTTGCTCGTGATCTGATAGACCGTTCCATCGGACGCGGTGACGTTTATTGGGTTTGTTGGCGACGCGATTCCCGCCTGAATGCTGGTGCGGGTTTCGCGCAGATGTATGGAATGCGTTCCAACGTATCCAACCTCGAGTACCCACTTGCTTCCGAGCTCACGTTGCAACGTCAGATTCCATTGCTGGGTGCTGGGTACTTTGAATTGCCGAGGAACAGTTAGCACAAAGAGGAGATTCGACGGAACTAAACCCGTACTTCCGCTTGCGCACGTGTAGCTGGGAAATTGTGTCGTGTCGCCACCCGGAAAACTTTGTAGCGCTCCCAGGCATGGCACGAAATTAGGATCGAGCGTTCCTCCAGTTGGTAGCGCATTGATATTCGGACTCGGGCAGCCGGGTAGCGGATTCGAAGAAAAGAAACTGCCCAAACATCCCGGAGGTCCGCCTGCCCCTGCGATGGGAAGGTATGGAGCCTGAAAGGAGAGCTGGTCCACGGTGCCGACGTCCTCGCGCACGAAGTAGATTCCGAAGCCGCCGCGCAAGCTCGTCTTATGATCGCTGAAAAGATCCCAGGCGAAACCAATGCGGGGCCCGACGCCAACCGCGTAGTTGTTGTTGTAAGTAGTGTTGTTGCCTTTGCCGGTCAAGCCCGGAACATTCAATTTGCTGGCGCAGCCGCCATACACAAAAGGATACTGGCCGCTATTTGCAAGCGAAGGATCGAAGTTGCCGATGTGGCAAAGCTTATCGTAGAACGCGCCTAGAACCTCTGTCCTTAATCCGAGATTCAACGTTAGATTCGGACGCACCTTCCAATCGTCTTGCGCGAAGAACCCAAAATTATTGTTGCGGTACTGGTGATTGTAGACACCGCCACCTCCGAAACTCGCGTCCGGGGCGCCTTCAAGCACTTTTTGGAAATCCGTGAGGTTGCTGTCGGACGCGAAGAAGAGCTGGCCATTGAAAGTTTGCGGAAACAGTTTATCCAGGTTAACGCGAGTGTATTCTCCGCCAAACCGGAAAGTGTGCTGTCCTTTCACCCAGCTCATGTTCTCGACAAAATTGAAATTGTTCTGAGTCTGGTATTGGTCGGCCGGAGGGGTTGGCCCGATCTGGAAGCCGGAGCTATTCAGCGTGAATTTGTAAATAGACTTAGTGACATTATTCGTTGGACGGTCTATGCCAAGGTCGCCGACGGTGACCGGGGGAATATTAAGCAAACTGTTATTGATTCTCACAAACCCGAAGCGAAAGTCATTCACAAGATGAGGAGTGAATAAGTGAGTTTCGTCAATGCTAAAAAAGCGAGCTTT
>JBEEGK010000422.1:0-6363 GCA_041166845.1 Acidobacteriaceae bacterium | reverse complement strand
TGTCAGAAATGCATTAGCATCGAATCGCATTGGTATGTTAGTGCACACCCCGACTCGGCCGAATGTTCTGACAACTATCGCGCAAGCCTGACATACAACGAAAGTAGCGCCGCGCACGGTAATGATCCACTTCTTGTTAGTAAAGACGGGCTTGACTTAGCGAAGATGAGCTTCCAGAGGGTAAAGATGGGTTCGACATTGGTGAGGATGAGTGGTACAGTTCAGGGCTTCTTCGGAATCGGAATCCCCATTTTCTCAGCCATCCGGACCAAGTCAGCTACGGAGTCCGCAGCCATTTTTCGCATGAGTTGGCTGCGATGGACCTTGACGGATGCTTCGCTTGTTCCGATGGCGTCGGCTATCTGTTTGCTCAGGAGGCCAGAAACGACCCAAGGCAGCACTTCTCGTTCACGAGGTGTCAGCGATTCGAAGCGCTCCCGCAGCGTTGCAATGTCCGCTTCTCTCTGGCGTCTCGCGCGATCCCCCTCCAATGCGACCTGAACCGCATCCAACAGATCCTGGTCCCGGAACGGCTTGGTGAGGAACTCGATGGCTCCGGCCTTCATGGCCCGCACGGTCATCGGGACGTCACCGTGGGCGCTAATAAAGATGATCGGGATATTAATCTTAGCCTCGGCCAACTGGCGTTGGAAATCGAGCCCACTCACTCCCGGTAACCTGATATCGAGGACGAGGCAACTAGGACTATCCGCAGGCCTACCTAGCAAGAACTCTTTTGCTGACCCGAAAAGCTCGACTGCTAAACCTACAGATTCGAGGAGTACCTTGATCGCACGACGAACCGATGGGTCGTCATCGACAACAAAGACGATGGATGCGGGTTGAGTCATGAAAGATTAGTACCATTCGTTGGCAAAGTGAATTGGACGAGCGCGCCGTTGGGACCTGGTTCGGCCCACAAGCGCCCCCCATGGGACTCGATAATGGAGCGGCTGATCGACAATCCCATCCCGATACCTTGGGCTTTGGTAGTAAAGAACGGTGCGAAAATACGGTCTGCCTGCTCCGGATCGAATCCTCTTCCGGAATCTCGAACTTGGATTAGCACACCATCAGGGTTCTTTCCCGACCGAATGAGCAGCTCCCGTGGCCGGTCCGCGATTGTACGCATCGCATCGATGCTGTTCGTGATCAAATTGATCACGACCTGTTGCAACTGCACGCGGTCGCCTAAAATGCGTGGCAGATCAAGAGCAAGATCGGTCCGCAGAGAAATACGGTTTCGGCTCAATTCATTGCGCATGAGAATGACTGTTTCCTGAATGATCTCGTTGATATCCAGTTCAACGCGTTCAGGAGTTCCCTTCATCAGCAGCGCGCGAATTCGCGAAATGACGGCGCTGGCCCGGGTGCCATCATTCACAATTTCCCCAATGACCTCTTGCAACTTCTGGACATTCGGCGCCTCACCAGCCAGTTGGCGCAAGCAGAAACTGCCGTACGTGACGATTGCGGTCAGGGGTTGGTTGACCTCGTGAGCAATCGCGGCAACCAGTTCTCCCATTGCCATGGCGCGTGTAACGTGAGCCAGATCCCCCTGGGCCTCCAGCAAGGACGCATTGGCGCGCTGGCGCTCGAGAATTTCCTTTCTCAGCTCCTCATTGACCGCTATGTGTTGGCTGGTCCGTTCGGCAACGCGACGTTCTAGTTCTTCATTCAGTGTCCGCAGTTCTAGGGCCTGTGCGGCGAATCGCCGGTTGACCGCAGACGTCAGTATCGCTACCCCGAGGACGATCAAGGTGACGGTGGAAATTCCAGCGCTATCCAGAGCAGAAACGCTCACCGTGTGCGAGATATCCGGCGTAGCAGTGGAAGGGATAAAACTCGCGGAGGCCATGCCGGTGTAATGCATTCCGGAGATGGCTGCGCCCATCACTGCTGCACTCGCAATCTTTCGCAATGGCGTTCCCTTAGTCTCTTCTCGAAGATCAAATGTGAGCAAGAAGGCGAAGACCGAAAACGCGATCGCAAACCCAAGGGACAGAGTCACGAGAAGAGGGTTAAACCGGCATACGGCACCCAAACGCATGGCAGCCATGCCGATGTAGTGGACGCCCGCGATGCCGGCGCCCAGAATAGCACCGCACGTCAGAGCCCGCCCCCAGCCCATTTTCTGCCGACTCGCTACATAGAGTGCAAAAACCGAAGAGATAATAGCGGCCAGGAGCGATAGCAGCACAGTCGGCCAGTCATAGCCCACCGGAACCGGCAGGTGGAAGGCCAGCATCCCGGTGAAGTGCATGGACCAGATGCCAATGCCCATCGCGACGGCGCCTCCCGTCAACCAGACCGAGCGAGCCCAACCGCTGGCGGCTGTCACCCGTTCCGCGAGATCGAGGGCAGCGTAGGACGCTGAGATTGCCATCACCCCCGAGAGGAACACCTGAAGGTAGTCGTATGAGACGGGTATCACCGTAGCTGCGGAGATCATCACAGAGGGTTCTCCATTGCCTGGGTGCGCACGACTTCAAATGCCACAGAAATAATGGGCCGGGATTATATGAAGAGGTCCGGGCCGAACTCTCCGTTACGGAGCGCGAAACTAGTTTTGGCCACAGTGTACTCCTGCTCGGCCACGGACCTAAACTTTCGCAAGGTTCTCACTCCGAAGGTAAAAGCCAATCCGCACCAACGCACAACGGTGACCCGCGTGAGCACGTCCGCTCCCTGGTTACACACAGGGCTGAAGGGCCTTAAAGCGTTAGAAGTGAGTCTATGCGCTAGTCATCCATAGGGCCGCGAACTCGGATGGCACTCCAACAAAACTGGAGAACGCAGATGGCACACAGCTATTCCGTTAGTGTGTGCGGGTGTCGCCTACGCGCTGCGGCTGCCAGCTCTAATTTCCCGCTGGCCATGCTCTTGCTCATTTTCGGTGGCGGGATCATGTTCTCCTATTACCCTGTCTTCTGGTCTATGCCTACCGCAGTCCTGAGCGAAACTGCGGCTGCCGCGTGTTTTGGAACGCAGTGGGTCACGTCTTTTCTAAGGTCTGAAGCTGATTCAATGGTCCAGCGAGGTCTGGACTCCGTTTACGACTGCGCGATCATTCACATTTCCATCGCCGTTTATGTCCACTGGAGTAGACATCGTGTAGGGGCACGCACTTTCAAATTGCGCCAATGTGGAAATCTGAAATTTGAAGGGCAGTTCGAACACTCCATTGACCCGCCGTAGATCAAATGCGATACAAACTCCGCGATTTGATTTGAAATGGCTCCTTAAGAGGCGTGGTACTCGACTAAAGAATGGTGGCGCTTAGTGTCGGTGCGTTAAAATCAGCGCGCGCCATTACTCCCAGACTATCAAAACCGTGAATAACACTGTTTTGTATCGTCGCGACCTGAGGCGAAACAAAACTGTCGGCGCACGGCGGCCGCTTGTGGGCCACTAGTAACTCGGGTCGAGGGCAACATTTCATTTCACTTTGCCCACTGAAATAGAAGCGGGTGGAACCACGCTTGACAGAACTTGAGCGTTGGAATGAAATGCCGCAGTGCTATTTATAACTCTCCGGGCATGGAAGCATTTGGGCCGCAATGCCTTTCTGCATGTCACTCATTAGCGCCGTTTTCCTGAGCTTTCCGTTCTTGTAATGTTTCCACTGCCATAGCCCGTAGCCATTCCCAAGAAAGAATTGCTCTTCATCCTTGCAGTTCCCGAAATTCTTATCGCAGTCGTACTGATAGTGAAGCACGCGTGTCTGTAACTTCCCGATGTTTCCGCCAGCATCCATAAGGACAGGGGCGTCTAGATCGTTGACTGCTGTCCCGATGTTTTTGGTTTTGTACGGACTACACGAGGCGTAATACTGAAACCTGGTATCACGAACTTTGATGCGAGGTCCACGCCCCCCGAATGTGACACAGCGGGCAGCGATCGGCAGATCATTGATGAAACGTTTAAAGCTGGTGTTGTCCGTCCAGTTCAGTTCGGTTGATCGCATATAAACATACTGGGAGTCGAATGCTTTGACGTCAAATCCGTGAGCGCTTGGGCTCTTTAGCCAAAACCAATAGCCTGATTTCGCGAAGTCCATGTTTGGATAAACTTCCGTAAAAATCGAATTCGGATGCCCATGCACAAACTGATTGTTTCTGGCCTGGGAAGACATCGCAAAGTACACCATTACATCGTATTGACCGGCGGGGCACGAAAAATTCTGAGTTGATAGCGTTCCAGATACGTGAGTTTGCGCGGACGAAAGCAGAGCAGATGAAACCAGCATCGCAGCTAGAAGCGTCACGCTTTTCGCAACTGGCAACTTCCACCTGTTACCACGGCATTCAAAGATCAAAGTCGAAACGATCGTGTTCATGACAATTCTCCATTGGCTGTTGGTTCTTACTTACTCAAGCAAGAGCATTCGCGTTGCCAAATGAAGTCTTAGGACATTGCTTGGGGCGGTTAAGATCGAAAGGGGCCGATGTCCGCCCCGTGTGCAGTTATCACCGATAGAATTGGACGCCTCCCTGGCAGAGTGTCCCCAACGCCGCATTTTTTCGGGCCTCTGTAGGAACGTGTGCGAGATCATTGTGCTCGTTAGCAATGCTGGCGAGCACCGTGTCGAACAACTGGCATGATCACTGACACGTGTCTAAATGTGGACTGATTTCTAATGCCTGAAATACGACCGACTTCACGTGGTCTCAATTTCTCGTGGCTACCGACGACGACACCTGAACAGGATCTTGGCCATCATTCCCTTGTCTTCCTGATTCAGCAGATGGCAATGAAATACCAACATACCTTTGATCACGGGGACGGCGAATCCAGAATCACATCAACTGAGCCGCGATACGGAACATTCACTGTATCCAGCCATGCAGGATTCGCGAGTGGAACTCCATTTTCTGCATAGGCCAGGAAGACAATGCAAGTGCGACAGCTTGGAAACTCTGACCTGCATATCACCCCCGTGGGTTACGGAGCTTGGGCCAGCGGCGGCTCGGGCTCTGGCAGTTCGCCTGGGGATCGCAGAATGGAATTTTGATCCTTCTGCCCGCCACGACGCATAAGACCGGCCGGTAGGGTGGACATCGTAGCCATGGTCTGCTGCACCTCGGCGCGCGGCGAACCAGGGAGTGACCGCAATTCCAGCTCCCCACGAAGTGTTCCAATTTGAACAGTTTCGCGTCTAGTGGTTCGGGTATGGTCGGAGTGTACTCAATACCTACTTCGTGAAGTCACAAAAATCTCAAACGTGCGCAATGCAAGCGTTCGCTAGCTGTTGCCTCGAGAAGTAAGACGATTCCCTCGACCTTAGCCATTAAAGGAAACGACGAGGCCCGGCAATTTTCCCAATCTAAGTAGCGCGGGGTATTCGATGGGAAGCTGCGGTAACTCTGGAGTGAAATTTGTTAGTTAGGTTAGCGGTGCGACCGTGGAGCGATTTGTGAAAAAAAGTTTTGAAATTCGGGCCCTGATGGTGACGCTCGATCCCTGGCTGGCCAGCATTTTCAAAGATCTTTCTAAAGATTTGGGTATTGATGCGCAAAGCAGCGCTAGTTCTAGCGGCGTAACCAGAGAGCTAGGCTCGATGAATTATGAGTCTGTGCTCATCGATTTCGATACCATCTCAGACCCCTTGCCAGTTCTTGCGAGTGTTCGAGAAAGCCGTTCCAGCAAAGAGGCATTTGTGTTCGCCGTTGCTACCCCGGACTTCCAAAGGCACCAGGCTATTCAACAAGGCGCAGACTTTGTGTTCCAGCGGCCTGTACTACCTGTAAAAATATGGGGCGCGCTAAACTCCGCCTACGGGAGAATGGTGAACCAACGGAGGAGCAGTTTTCGTTACTCCACTGAACTTTCAGTTTTTTTGACACGGGGCGTTGCAGGTGGGCGCTTCCAAGCTACGACGATGAATATCAGCAGCAACGGAATGTCGACTAGTAGTGGAAATCACTTTACTCCAGGCGAAAAGCTATCCGTGGACCTCGGTTTGCCGCAGGGAGGCATGATCCATGGAATCGCCACGACGATTTGGGATGATAAACATGGGAGAACCGGATTCGCTTTGCAATACACACCGAAAATGCAAGCTCGGTTAGATTCGTGGCTCGACGCGCAGTTCGCTTTGCTTCTTAGCCCTAATTTCGTGGCCTAAACGTTTCGGCACGTGGGCATTACTTTCTCGATTGTATAGCCATTACTCTCACCAGTCGGGTCGCATCTCATTAGCACGCCGTCAAAGCCCGGACGGCTGTGGTGGTCGTTTGCTGGTATTTAACTATGAACCATTGTTCCCTCAATTCGAAACCGGTTTGGAAGGCGGATCAGAGTCTGCGTGACCGTGAACCACGAGAAGGCTGGAACGAACGTCTTAATTTGGACGCGATTCTT
>JBEEGK010000421.1:0-3383 GCA_041166845.1 Acidobacteriaceae bacterium | reverse complement strand
TGTTTTTCCATTACAGGCTCATCCAATCCAGCCCAGCGACTTTACTTTCACTTCCGGGGGCACCTCGCTGTGCGACAGAACCACCACCTCGGGAAATGCGGTTTCCAGAAGTTGCTTCACAAAATATCGGACTCCGGGATTCGTCAACACGATTGCAGTCGAGTCGGGACGCTCCAGCTTTTTCGTCAGCCGGCCGACAAAATCCCTGGCTGCTTGCGGGGCCAGGCCAAGCACGCTGTTGTTTTCGCTATGCTCTACCGATGCTTCTACGGCCTGCTCAGCGGATGGCTCCACAATATATGCGGGAATTTCGCCCTGCGCGTTCAAGTGCGATTTTACGATCACGCGGCGGATCGCTTGCCGAACATACTCGGTGAGCAATACTGGATTTTTTGTCATTGGCGCTCCTTCGCTCAGCGCTTCCAGGATCGTAACTCCGTCGCGAATCGGGACGCGTTCACGGAGCAGATTTTGAAGCACACGTTGAACCAATGCGTACGGAAGCATTTTTGGAACCAAATCCTCAACCACCTTGGGATTGGCCTGCGCCACTCGATCGCAAAAGTTCTTGGTATCCTGCCGGCTGAATAATTCATGCGCATGCCGCCGGATCACTTCCGAAAGATGCGTGCCCAAGACGCTTACATCGTCGACCACGGTATAGCCGCGGCTGCGGGCAAAAGCGGCGCGATCGGCGGGAATCCAAAGCGCGGCCAGCCCGAAAGCAGGATCCTTGGTGGGCTTACCCTCCACGCTCGAATCCACTCCGCCGCTAGGAATCGCAAGCTCTTGACCCCCGGGCAACTCATAGCGTGCGATCTCAACGCCTTTGATCAGAATGGAATATTCGCGCGATCGCAGCGACAGGTTATCGTTCACCTTTACAGGCGGCAGGTAGTACCCAAGTTGACCAGCCAGATTTTTTCGGATGCCCGAGATTCTTTGCAGTAAAGGCGAGTTAGGACCGCCGTCTACAAGCTTCACCAAACCCAGCCCAACTTCGACCGTAAGCGGATCCACCTGCAACATGGCTTCAATGTTTTCGGCGGCCGGTTTTTGGATCGAATCCGTCGAGTTTGCGACGGTTGCGTCACGTTTCCGACGCTTTTGCCAGGAGTAAAAACCTAAGCCCCCACCCAGCGCGAGGAATGGAATTGTCGGAAAACCGGGAAACAAGGCCAAGGCAACCAGAACCCCGCTCGACAGCATTAGAGGCTCTGCTTTTCCAAATACCTGGGTCTGAACTTGAGCGCCCAGCCGGGAGTCAGAGCTGGCGCGGGTCACAATGAGGCCCCCGCAAATCGAAATCATCAGCGCTGGAATGACTGTGACCAATCCGTCTCCGATGGTCAACACCGTGTAGGTCTGCAGCGCGTGCAAGAGGTCCATGTGATGTTGCAAGACGCCGATCAGAAACCCAGCGATAATGTTTACGCCCGTAATGATGATGCTGGCGATCGCATCCCGTTGGGTGAACCGCGACGCACCGTCCATCGCGCCATAGAATTCCGCTTCGCTGGTTAATTCTTTCCTGCGCCGCCGGGCTTCAGTTTCGTCTATCAAGCCGCCGTTGAGATCCGCGTCGATCGACATTTGCTTACCGGGCAAGGCGTCTAACGTAAAGCGCGCCGTAACTTCCGATATGCGGACGGAACCGTGGTTGATGACGACATACTGAATGGCGATCAACACCAGGAAAATCACAGCGCCGATGATGTAGTTTCCGCCGACAACGAAACTTCCAAAGGACTCGATCACGTGCCCTGCGGCCGCGGTACCGGTATTTCCATTCAGCAGAATCAGACGCGCGGACGAGACGTTCAACGCCAATCGAAATAGCGTCAAGAGCAGCAGCACTGTGGGAAACACGCTGAATTCCACGGGCCGCCCAATGTACATGGCCACCATCATGACGATGACCGACATCATCAGGTCCATCACAATCAGGAAGTCCAATATGAAGCTGGGAAGCGGTGTGATGAGCGCCACCACAATCATCAAAACGGCTATGGGTACCGCCAGCTCACCGGCGTTCGACACTACAGCAGCCTTCAGCGGATTGAGTGGCGGAGCCGTTGTGGTTAGCGCTCTAGCTTGGGCCATAGAATGCTATGCGCACACTTCGAGCGACTTGAATTTCGAGATCAGCGTGGTGCGTTTCATGTTCAGCATATTGGCTGCCCGCGCCTTATTCCCGCCCGACTTATATAGCGCCCGCTCCAATAGACGCCGTTCAATTCCCATGATCAGCTCTTCAAAATTTAGCCCCGCTTCAGGGATGTCCAGCGACGACAGCGCACCAAAGTCCGCATACATGCCTTCACTTGGCAAATCAAAATCCCCGGGTTGCAGAATTGCGCGATCGTCGCTTAGCGCGATAGCCGATTCCAAAGCGTGTTCCAATTGGCGGACGTTGCCGGGCCAGTGGTAGCGCATCAGCGTATCGACTGCTGCGGGCGATATCTGCTTCGCTCGGGCCGACTCCAGCCGTGAGATCTTTTGCAGGAAGTGTTGCGCCAATTCGGGAATATCCGACGCTCTCTCGCGCATCGGGGGAAGTCTCAAAGCAACTACGTTCAGCCTGTAGTACAAATCCTCGCGGAAGCGACGCTGCGCCACGGCCTCAAGCAGGTTTGCATTGGAGGCGGCAATAACGCGCACATCCACCGGCGTGGTTTCGGAGCTGCCGATGCGCTGGATCTCACGTTCTTGCAGAACTCGCAATAGCTTCGACTGCAATTGCAACGGCATCTCGCTGATTTCATCAAGAAGAATTGTTCCCCGCTGAGCCTGTTCGAACAGACCTGTGCGCGAATTCAACGCTCCGGTGAAAGCACCCTTAGTGTGCCCGAAAAGTTCGGCTTCCAGCAGATTTTCCGGAAGCGCCGCACAGTTGATGGCAACCATTTTTGACGTGGATCGCCCGCTCGCCATGTGGATTGCGCGCGCCGCAACTTCCTTCCCGGTCCCTGTTTCGCCGGTGATCAGAATTGTGGATCGGCGATTGGCGACCATCCGGATTATTTCCACAACCTCGCGCATTGCCGTACTCGACCCAACCAAAAGATTGCGCCAACTGTCTGCTGATGGCGCCGTAGGCAGTTTTTGTATTGGGGGAATAGCCTTATCGTGACTGTCCAGGATTGCGAACATCAACACTTCGCACAGTTGCTCTACGGTAGCCGGTTGCGAAATGCAATGAAAAGCCCCACCCCGAATGAGCACCGCGCCGTTAGCCAGGCAACCATCGGGCTCGTACAAAATCACAGGAGCTTCACCGGCGTGCTGGCGAACCTGGCTAAGCAAATCCCGCGCTTGCCATCCGGCAAAAGGCAGTTGGATCAAAATAGCTTTGATTGGATTCTCGCGCAGTATCTCCAGGG
>JBEEGK010000420.1:0-12336 GCA_041166845.1 Acidobacteriaceae bacterium | reverse complement strand
GACGCAAAAATTTGTGCTGACAGCGAAATTCTAAAAACTCATTTCACAACTACAACCAAAAAACTGAAGCGCGGCATGAACTCGCCAATCGCTCTTATTCCGGATGGCTCGGAGGCTCGTAGGGTTGCTGCAGCCCGCGTTCGGCCGCCGCTTTGGCCTCGGGCAACGATTCCCCCGCGCTGAGCGCCGCTCGATATTGATCCACTGCCGCCTCGCGATCTTCCTGCAAGTCGAAAATCCGACCCAGGTAGATGTGCGACCACGCCAAAACCTTCGGCTCCTGCGTCACTTCCAGCGCTTTTTGGAAATAACCGCGCGCCCCTTGGATGTCTTTATTTGCGGTTGCGACCTCGGCCAGAATAAATAACGCGCGTCCGGGGTCTTCACTCTTCTCACCCAGCGCCTGCTGCGCCAGTTTCTGCGCGCTGGCGGAATCTCCCGCCGCTAGGCGCTGCTCTGCGGTGATCAACAGTTTGCCCTGGTTCGGTCTGGAAAGATGCAATAACTCCGGATCGGCGCGCGTGGCGAATTGAACTTCCGATGCCCGCCGCTGCTCCTTCTTCAGATTGATGTCGAGGAGTATGTGGCCGTATGTATTGCGCAGTCCGACTGGATCTTTCTCGAATTGCACCAGTGCGTCGTAAAAATATGCGGTAAGAACAAAACCCTGCTGCATGGACTGCTCGACCGATTGAAGCCGCTCTGCATCGGGCGCTTTGGATGCTCCCAAGGTGCGCGCTTCAATGGCGCGAATAAGACACTCCGTAACCAGCAGGGACGAATCACTCTTAAAACTTTCGTCCATGGGCGCGGTTTTTACGGAATCAAGCAGCGGATTTAAGCGCGTAATGAGATCGGGATACTTCAGCGCGAAAGGGTCTAAAAGATAGTGCAGATACGTGTGACGAATCTGCTCGATCTTCGGTGCAGATGACGCGCCCGGAGAGATCACCACGAAATAGTCAGCGCCATAGTGACGGGCGTTCGTCTGTCCCGGCGCGCCGAGCGGCTCCAGATATACAGTGTAAGAACGGCCCAGATATCCCGCGGAAGGCAGCTTCAGGTAGATCTCGGTATTGAACAGCATTTTGGCTACGCCTTCGTGATAGCCGTTGGTCAAGGCCACATAAGCGGAGTGATGCTTGTCCCAGATCGGATGCAGCCCGGCCTTGATATAGAAGCTTCGTAGCAGCGGCGCTATTCCGACAACGGCGGCGGCATCGGGAGCGAGGTCGGCTTCCTTGACCTTGGGAGCGAACTCAGGCGGAACACCTAAATACAGCGCCAATGAAACGTACTGGGCGAGATTTCGCGAATTGTCCGGCTGCACGTGCTGCTGGTAAAACTGGCACATCGCGTCCGTCGCGGTTTTTGCGTCGCCGGACGCTTGAATGTTTGCCGCAATCTCGGAGCGGATCTGGCTCCGCAGCGGTGAGGAGGAATTCAACTCCGCATCGTATCCACAGGTATTAATCCCCGCAAGGACGCTGAATAGAGTCTCGCTGGTATCGAGAACAACCTGATTCGTAGTTTCAGCACCGCGTGACTGACTCACCAAGCCAAACACCAGCGCGAAAAACGTCGCCAGCCGCAAAGCTAATGGGCACCTGTAACGCAGTGTGAGCCTCCGTGAAAGGGTGGAAGGTATTGCTGGCTATCAGTTTAAGAGGTTCTACAGGGTGGGTCAAACGTGCAGCGGAAGAAGATGAATCGCCTGGGACTGAAGTTACATTTTCGGCGGCGAACTAAACCTCCCGCGCGGCGAAATCAGCCAAGACAACCGGCGTCGAACTCCTCACAGCGGAAGTTCAAGATTCGGGGGTCGTTAGTTGACAAGAGAGTATCCACGGCATATCTTCACCCCTCGTTCGAACTGGGCGGCGGCGGGACTGCTCGACGGTAAATCACTCGGGCCAAGCGCAATTGGAGACAGCATGGCATCGGTCCTCATTACCGGAACCAGCAAGGGAATTGGATTCGAGGCCGCATTGGCGTTCGGCCGTGCGGGCCACAAAGTCCACGCCACGATGCGCAATCCCTCGCAATCTCCAGCGCTTGCTGAGACCGTCTCGCGAGAGAACTTGCCGGTCATTGTTTCTACCATGGATGTAGATTCAGACGAATCTGTGAGCAATGGTATTGCAGCCATTCAAAAAGAACACGGTCCCATCGAAATACTGGTGAATAACGCTGGTGTGGAGCGCTCAGGCTCGGTAGAAGAACTTCCCCTTGCCGACTTTCGGGCGGTCATGGAGACCAACTACTTCGGCGCCATTCGTTGCATTCAGGCGGTGGTTCCACAGATGCGACAACGCCGGAGCGGCTGCATTATCAATGTGACTTCCGTAGGGGGACGCATTTCGAGTGCACCGCTGACCTCCTACAGCGCCTCCAAATGGGCCCTGGAGGCGTTGAGCGAGGGGCTGGCAGGTGAGATGAAGACATTTAATGTCCGGGTTCTTATCGTCGAGCCTGGCATCATTGACACCGCGATGGCGCGACGCATTGGAGATCAGCCCGATAATTCAGCGTACCGTCAGCGTGCGCGTTTCGCTTCTCTTTTTGTGGCATCCCTGAAAAATCCAGCCCCGCCTTCATTGGTAGGCCAAAAAATTTTGGAGCTCGCCGAGAGTGGAACCTGGCAGCTCCGCCATCCCGTAGGGCCCGATGCAGCTCCCTTCCTGCAATGGCGCAGTCAAATGACGGACGAAGAGTGGGTGAACTTGAACGCAAGCGACGACGAGACTTGGTACCGCCTAATTCAGCGCGACTTTGGTTTGGATACTCGGCCCACGGACTAGCAGGATGACTTTGCTAGACTGGGCTGGCCATGAGCGTCATTGATGAGGTCCTTGAAGCGAACGAGCACTATGCGCGTACACACGAATTGCGCAGTCTCACTCCGCGGCCGGCGCGTAAGCTTGCCATTCTCACTTGCATGGACACTCGGCTTTCCATTCGAACGCTCGGTTTGACTACCGGAGATGCCCACATCATCCGCAATGCTGGTGGGATTGTTACCGAGGACGCTCTGCGTTCGCTGCTCATCTCTCACTACTTGTTGGACACGGAAGAATTCATGATCATTAACCATACTGATTGCGGATTGATGATGACTACTGAGGAAGATTTGCGGACTAAAATCGAAACGCGAGCGAAAGCTACGGCGACGGTGCCGTCTTTATTTTTTGCGTTCAAGAATGTTGAGGAGAATGTGCGGCAGCAGTTGCAGAAACTGTACGCGCATCCGTGGATTCCTAAAGAAGTGTCCGCGCGCGGCTTTGTGTACGACGTGAGCAGCGGGCGTTTGCGGGAGATTAGCCGGGTGTGACTGCGCTGAGATCTGACAGCTTTAATATATGCAAGCCTGGATAACGCAGCATCCCGCCGTATTGTGGCTCATAATACCGGGCTATCCCATAGCTCTTTTCCTCGGAGTGGCCGCCATCATCAGCTACATCGGGGGCTGGTCAGCGTTGGCGAAGCAATTTCGCCTTCAGAGCCCATTTAACGGAGTTCGGTGGACCATGCAGAGCGGCCACATGCGAGGGATTGCCGGCTACAACCATTGTCTGACGGTCGGATGCAATCCGGAAGGGCTTTATATGGCGATGACTCCGATGTTTCGGTTCAGACATCCGCCACTGCTGGTTCCGTGGCACGAAATTAATGTCTCACGCAGAAAAATTATTTTCTGGGACTATGTGCGGTTTGGACTGGGGCGCGAACTCAATATCCCATTTTTCGTGCGTCCGAAGTTGGCACAAAATCTCAGACTCGTCGCCGGAGATCACTGGCCGACGGAACTTGTCACGTAAACCCGACGCGCTAAAAAGCCGCGGCGCCTGCTTCTGCCACGCTGTGGTCCTGCTCACCCGATCCGCCGCTCACGCCGATTGCCCCGACAACTTTGCCATTTTTCTTCAGCGGAATTCCTCCCGCGAAGATCATGATCTTCCCATCATTCGAGGCATGGATTCCAAAAAACTGTCCGCCGGATTGTGAATGAGTGGCGAGATCTTTGGTCGCGATATCGAATGCGCGCGATGTGTAGGCCTTCTTGATCGAAATATCAATGCTGCCCAGCCAAGCTCCGTCCATGCGAACGTGTGAAACCAGATTGCCGCCTTCGTCCGCGACCGCGATGTTCATTGGCTGTCCGATCTCTTTGGCCTTCTTTTCTGCCGCGGCAATGATCCGGCGTGCGTCTTCGAGTGTCATGGAAAATTCTCTCCTTAGTTCTCACAATTTGTGGGTCTGATTACACTATCAGGAATTATGCCCAGAAGATTTTCGGCAAAGAGTGAAACGTGATTGGGAAAACGAAAATCTATCCCTTAACGCTGATCTTAGAGAAAGACAGTACGGCGCGACCCGAGGTCGGACGTCCCATTGAAGTTGCTGGCCTGAAAGTAGTGAAAATCAGCATGTTCTTTACCGGAGAGGGCAGATCTTTGCCCTCGTCTGGACTTGAAAGAATGCGGTAGTCCTGCACGCGGCCATTGGAATCCACGTAGGCTTCAATTACGAGAGAATCCTCCTGGATGGCATCCAGTCCCGTGCCGAAGGCGGACTGCTGTAGTTGCGGCGCCGTGTAAAGCATCAGCGGGACGTCAGGATATTGCGCCTGAAGCGGAGAAGCCAGAACACCCGTGAGCATTCCAAAGATTAAAATCGCTGCGGCCAGGCCTGCGGTGACGGGCAGCATAAAGGCTGAAACCGCATTCCCAATGCGAGCGCGAAAACCTTCGAAGTATGGGCGCCTTTTGTTCGCAACCTCTCGTGAAATAGCCAGGCGAAGTTTTAGCGACAAATCTTCCGGAGCTTTCCGCCGTCCTATCTTGCCGAGCAATTGTTGCACCTGACGAAGCGATGCGTATTCCTGATGGCAAGAAGTGCAGATCTGCAGATGCTCGTCGAGGGTCCGCATTTGTTTGCCGGTCACAGCTCCGTCGAGATACGGAGAGAATAATTCCTTGGCTGCGACGCACTTCATGACGCCACCTCAAGTTCATCCCTGCCGAGGGAGATGCGAGATCGCGCTTTGGCGCTGTCTTTCCGAAGAGTTGGTTCTTCCGAACTCACACTCAGGCCAAGCTCATTTCCAACTTCTTGGATGTAGTTTGCCAATCGCAGGCGCAGAGCCTGGCGGCCGCGAGTCACGCGCGACTTCACTGTTCCCAGCGAAACCTGCGTGATCTCAGCCACTTCCTCGTAAGACAGTTCTTCGAGATCGCGCAAGACAACGGTCGTACGGAAAGGCTCAGGGACCTGGCGTAATTCCTCTTCGACACGCGCCCGAACTTCTTCATGCGCGAAGCTATCGAAGGGAGAATCGCGATGATCCACCAACAGACTTTTAATAGAGGGAGCACTCTCGCCGCTGCCCGAATCCTCGGGCTCAATGGAAGTCTCGTGGGCTTTATGGCGGGACCACCATCGCCGGCGATTGGAAGCTTCATGAACGGCGATGCGATAGATCCACGTCTTGAGGCTGGACTCGCCGTGGAATGATTTCATTCCGCGGAAAACCTTCAAAAAGATTTCTTGAGTTGTATCGGAAGCGTCCGCTGGATCGCTCACCATCCGGTAGACCAGGCTATAGATGGGTTGATGGAACTCGCCAATCAGCCACGCGTAAGCTTCTTCAGATCCGGCCTTTAGTTCGGAAATGATTGCAGACTCTTGCGACCTGATCCCAATTGCGCTGGCTAATTCACCCAAAGAAGCCGCCCCCACCATGGCCGTCATGATCTATCCCTCATGAAAGCAACTCTATTATAGATTTTCCGACGGCTAGAAGGGCAGCACAAAATGCAAAGGCTGCAAACAGCCGAACTGACGGGCGGTTTGGGCGAAAGCCTCACCGTATGATCTCCTGCTATACATAGACCCCAACGAGGCAGGTAAGGTTCCACGAAGTCGCAAAGACAGTTAATTCAGAGACTTGGTAAGCCCATTTCGGAGGCCACATGACCGGGAGCGCCTATGGCTTCGGGGTAGTGGCAGCCGGGTCGGAGCCTTGGGTCGAGTCGGTGGCGCGCGGCTTAGCAGTTTTGGCGGGCGCCTTCTTGCGTGTGCTCTTCTTTGGCGGTTCGGTGTCGTCCACAACCGTTTTCTTCGGAGGCCCCGAATTAGCCACCGTCTGTGCGTTTCGAAGTTGGGTTCGAAGCTGATTCAGCTCTCCATCTTTTGCTCCCGCGAGATTCTCCATGCGATCGGAGAACGACCGGCGGGATTTTTCGAGTGTTCCGAGATCATTGTCCAGCGACTGAAACTCTTCTTTACCGCCGAAAGCTCCGGCCGATTCAACCACAGATCCGAAAACGTCATAGAGAGCGTCAAGGTTGCGATAGAGCTGAAAAGAGGCTCCCAGACTTTCAGGAGATTGCCGCAGTTTTGCGATCACATCAGGCAATGCAGTCTGCAAGTTGCGCTGGATGGATTCGACATTCCCCTGCGTCTGATGTTTGGTATTGGAATCTGTCTTCCAACGCTCGATGCGAAGCTTGGCGAGATCAAGCTGCGTCGTCTGCGACATCTGCTCCAGCTCTGTTAAAAGTCCATTGAGTTCGTTCATGGAAGCATACGAAACGGGTGCTGAAGCTGCAGGCTGCGGCGCTGGCGCTTGCGCCAGTGCGGGGAACGTTAGGAAGAAACAAGCGAGGATAGCAATCGGATTTCTATTCATGGTTAGGCGCTCGTCCCAAATTGTCGGAGTCTCGATGTCGTGAGTATTTCAGAATACTAATAATGTCAGATTTCGCAAAGATGCAAAGCTCGGTTGCACCTGCGCCAGGTTTGACTATCATCCGCAGGTAAGCGAGAATTGATTTGGCGTCTGCTGATTGCCCGCAGGCGTTCCTTCCTCGACAAGTGGGCCTGTGGCGCAGCTGGGAGCGCGCTTCCATGGCATGGAAGAGGTCGTCGGTTCGATCCCGACCAGGTCCACCAAATCTCTTAACAACTTAGACGGGGCGAAGGCTTGACGCCGCGGCTTTTGTGTCGTGGGTTGTGTCGTAACCTGCTAATTTGGTGCTTGCGGCGAGGGCTTCCATTGCGTTTCGCTTCGCTTCCATCCTCACGTGCGAGTACCGTTCCAACATGCGGCGACTAACATGTCCCGCAATCGCCATGATCGTCGAATCGGAAGTCCCATTTTCCGCAAGCTGAGTAATCGCGCAATGACGAAGGTCATGGAAGCGAAAACCGGCCAAACCGGCTTTCTTTGTTAGAGTGCGCCAGGCTGAGCGCCAGCTTTTCACGTGCGTGGTGGGATCGAAGGCAGTCACTCCGTAACCGATCACTTTCCTGCCACTGAAGGTGAACTTTGGGACGAACGCTGCGAAAACCGGTTCCCAAATGGCACTCATGTGATATTGCTTGCGCAGGACCTTTAAGCGGTTTAACTGATTTCAGATTTGCGACCGTACCTCGTCCGCAAATCTTTTAATGATCACTATGTGTGCGAGGCCTTCGTAGCCTCAAGATCTTCTCCTATCATCTCTAACCAAAGTCGAAGCACAGGATCTGTCCTTTGCTCAGGCAAAGCTATGTAGGGCCGCATCTCTTTTTCATAGCGAGACGTTAGCCCGCCTTGTGTAATGTGTCCGCGACGAGCTAGGAACTTCACATCTTCACGATCGCGTTCAATATTCCTTCCGAGCTTCATTAGCGCGAGATCATGCGCCTCCGGTACCATCAGTCGAATATGGTTTAGCTCTCCCGGATGCAACTCTGTAAGGCGACTTTCATAATCGTCTGGATAGGATTCAATAATAGTGACGAGATCGAGATATACGTTGTGTTTTCGAGCGAGAGCGGAACCTTGAGCACCTTTTTCAAGGAATTCTTGTTTCTGCGTGTTGGGAACTATCGTCAGAACGTCGAGATCAAGGGTGTCCCGCTCGAAGCCATATTTCTCAGTTACGGCAAAACCGCCGATACAGTGAAATTCCACCGGCTCTGTGGCAAGTTCGTCCAGCGCTCGTAAAAAAGACGCCCACGGTTCGCGAATAGTCTCAGGCATGGGTAAGGTAACTCGGTTCGAGATCGGAGAGAACGTGCCAGTTGGCTGCATCGGCTGATCGTCTCGTGTGCAACCAAGTGCGCTCCGAAGGTGTCATGCGCTCGTAGCAATAGGTATCGTCTTTGGCCAGCAATGATCCCCGTAGCGCCTCTTCTTCCCGTTCTAAACGAGTCGCAACCTCCAGTTCTTGCCTTTTGAGTGCGAGTTTTCTAGCCAAGGTTAATGTGAAACCTAAGCGATTCTGCGCATCATGCACTTTGACTTCATTTCGGACCCAATCCCAATTCATTGCCGAATAGCGTATCCCCAACCAGGGCAATGCCTCGGCTGCGCGCCGATCAAGATTATCTTCGGATAAAGCCATCACGAGCAGCTGTGCGGGATTCCATTTTGCCTCGGAGGTCCGAAGATGGGCAAAACCTGGATACCCAAGATTGGCCAGTTCTTGTGCATAATCCACTCTTGGTAATCTCGATTCTTTTCTCAGCGGAAGCTCAGTGGCCTCTAGGTCCACTCCTAATTTCCGCAATTGACACATCCGTCGCGCGGGAACCTTACGTGTGCCATTTTCCCATTGCGAAACCAACGGCTGGGACACTCTAAGAAAACGCGCCATTTCCTTTTGATTCAAACCCTTTTGTTTTCTCATAGCCCTGAAGCTTGTATTGGTCATTGTCGCTCCACACTAATTTAGATGATTAATATTACATCATAATGTAATATTATGCAACACATTAGAATACCCTTCATTTGCAATACTTACGAGATTACTGCAACCCTACAGACTTAGGCATCAGGAAGGGAAAAACCGCAGGTCGTTACAGGCGAACAAAAAACGAATATGATACGCTGCTTCAGATGGATGAGGGCCGCAAACGCGTAATACTGATAGCTTCCGCTATCCTCGTAGCCCGTTACCTCAAAACCCCAAATGAACTGTTTGGTTATAAAGCGAGTCCAGCAACGGAGTCTCTCATAGCAAATGCGATCCGAATCGCGACACGGATCATGGATAAGATTGATAATGTCAACAATTAGCAGAAATTGATTCCAAGGGGTTAATCCATCGGAGCGAAATAGTAGTTACCCAAATGTCTCCTCCACCCGAAATATTGTTTCACCGCTGGTTTTTGCAGCGATTTCAGCCTCGGACAATTTGTACTCCAGCAGGCGACATATATCGGCCTTACAAAGGCAAGAAAGACCTGGCGACCCTACCTGCTCCACTTGAGTCACTTTTGACAACCATTCAATCCTCATTCAACGAGGCTCTAAGGGATGAAAAAGACATTGCGGAGCACGTGCCTCATTCCCCGTTTTACCTAGACTATATCGATTCCGATATTCCGAACGCATTCGCATTCCATAGCGACGACTACTCATTCATTGGAATCACCATCGGGCTAGTCAACGTTCTGTGGGAGACGTGTCTCCGATTAAGTAGATCGCGGCAGTTAGCTAACGTTCTTGGCATTGAAGCGACATCCGGACTCGACGAACCCCTCCATGTCGTATTGCTTCGGATCCAGCTCAATTTTGTAGTTACACATGAATATACCCACCATGTTCACGGGCATTTGTCCGGGTCTGACTTTGTGGACGAGATTGGCGAAGGAGGTGAGGACGGGAATCTCATACAACAGATTTTAGAGGTGGATGCTGACGGGTATGCCGCCTATCATGTTTTGCACCATCTGACGGGAGTCGAAGGTCGCTCGCACGCGGTAAAACTTTTGAAATTGGCCGCCGAAGGAGCGGACACGCAGGATCAACGGCTGTTTTCCTGCTTCGTCGCTGCTGTAGGGGCTTATCTATTTTCCCGTCCCCCAGCTCCACTGGATAAGCGCGACATTTATGAGCTAACTCATCCACCGCAGGCAGCGAGGATGGATTGTCTTATGCAACGATCTATAGCGTGGTGTAAGCAGAACCGCCCTGAGCTAGCGGTGTGGATGGGACCGAGAAAATTTCAATCGCTGATGGGTGCGGTAGCTGACGCTACTTGGGGAATGAATGGGGGGCGCGACTGGACCGAGCAAACAGAGTTTTTACGTTCTGAAGCAGGAGCCGAATATTTCAAGAAGCTCGATAAAGGCTTCAAGTCGCTCCTGCGATCCCTGTGATTTCTCGGCAATGCCTATACGCCACGATCGCCTGAGGTCAACTCAAGACTGATCATTCTGCGTTGAAGACGCGGTGATGGGCTATTGCCTATGCGCAAGCTCGCAGAAGCCGCAGGAGCGTACGAGCGAGTGAGTATTGCTAAAGCCACGATTGTGTCGTGGTTCGTGTCCTAACCCCGCCATCCCTGCCTATGTCGGCCTGTGTCACTCCGTACAACTTTAGTTCACCTCGACCCCACCAACGCCATGAGGGGCCCGGCGTTGGCCGTCGTTCAATATCGTTCGGTCACGCCCCACATCGCCCAATCCAGTGAAATGGCATGGAAGAGGTCGTCGGTTCGATCCCGACCAGGTCCACCAAAAAATAAGATCAAATGGGACGAAGGCTCGTAAATATGAGCCCCGTGTCTCTGCTGATAGATTCCATTTCGCGTCGCCGAATCCTGTCGCGCGGGTCCGCGTAGCCGGGCAATCTAGTTCTGCGATTTTCCAGGATGTTGCTCGACCTATCCCGCACCTGGAAGTTCCGATCTGAACACGAATGATCAAGGCTGACGAAATGGAACCTGAAGCGTCTAAGCTTCGTAGCATCGTCAAGCTTCGAAAGCCTTTCAGGTTTAAATGGGAGCCAGGCGGCAATCGTTTCAACTGCAGCGAAGATCATTCTGAACTTAATTACGCAGTACTCCCGAATGTTGGAATTCTGTATGCAATTGAGGAAACGAATATTGTTGATCGCTGCCCTGACGTGTCTCGCTGCTCCTTTCGGGTGGGCGACAACGGATATAGAAATACCACGCATAACTAAGGCTCCGCGTCCCGAGGACTTTCAGGAAATGGAGCCACGCGGAGCGGCCACCCAGCTTCGCAAGGTTAGCGGGTTCACTCAGCAGCAACCATCTGATGGAACACCGGCTACAGAGTCAACCGAGATCTATCTCGGCTACGATTTGAACAATTTGTATATCGTGTGGGTTTGCAGAGATTCCAATCCACGTGCAATTCGCGGCCACCTCACTCGTCGCGAGGCAGTCACTCCGCCGGATGATGATTATGTTGAGCTCACGCTCGACACCTTTCATGATCAGCGCCACGGATTTTTATTCGACGTAAATCCGCTGGGCATGCAGGCCGACGCACTCTGGACTGAGGGGAGCGGTGCGGATTATTCCTTCGACACGGTGTGGGATTCGCGAGGCAAGGTCACGCCAACCGGATACGTCACCTGGATGGCGATCCCTTTCCGCAGTTTACGTTTTCATCCGAGCAATGATGAACTCTGGGGCGTGACCTTCATGCGATATATCGCCCACAAGGACGAGACGGATTATTGGCCGTATGTTTCCAGCCGAATCTCAGGCGTCCTGAACCAGGAAGGAACGATCAGTGGCTTTAAAGATATTTCTCCTAGTCACAACCTGCAGTTCATTCCGTATGCATCATTTCGCAATTTCAGAGCACTAGATACAAGAGACCCAACCCAGCCACGATTCAATCAGATTGATGCGCAGGGCAAAGCGGGGCTCGATGCCAAAATCGTATTTCACGACAGCCTGGTGCTGGATGCCACTGTCAATCCCGACTTTGCGCAAGTTGAATCTGACGAGCCGCAGAACACGATCAATCAGCGCTTCGAGGTGTTTTTTCCGGAAAAGCGTCCGTTTTTTCTTGAGAACTCAAACTTCTTTGGAGATACCAACATTGGGGTATTCCGGCTCTCTCAATTGCTGTTTACCAGAAGGGTAGCGGACCCCACTTTCGGCGCACGGCTAACGGGTAAACAAGGTCCGTGGAATCTGGGATTTTTTGTAGCGGACGACCGCTCGCCTGGACTGCTTGTTCCACGCGACAGTGAATTTTTGGGTAAGCGCGCCTACTTTGCCGTGGGCCGGGTCAGCCGCGATTTTGGAAAGCAGAATAGTATCGGCGTCGTTTACACTGATCGCGAATTTAACGGTTTCTTCAATCGCGTGGGTGGAATTGATGCGAACTTTCGGCTGAACAAGAACTGGACTTCATGGTTCCGGAGCGTGGTGAGTTCGACCGCTTCCTCGCCCCTTGAGCCCGGTGTCGCCCCGTCCGAACCGAACCTTACTTCCAATTCCCCCACCAATTATCAATTTGGAAGCAATACCGAAGCGGTCCTAAACAATATTGGCCGTCGACTCTCGTATGAACTGATGT
>JBEEGK010000419.1:0-3336 GCA_041166845.1 Acidobacteriaceae bacterium | reverse complement strand
TGCCTAAATGACCATCGGTAATTTGCTTAGGTGCTCTCACCCAAGCAGGCAGATGAGAAACATCGTGTTCGTCCGCAATGAACTTCAGAGGCGAAGTGCGTGCCTCTTTTAAGCGTAGCAACAATGTGCGAGCCTGAGTCACGGTAAATCCGTAGGCCGGGGCCTGGGCTAGCACGCGTACAAACCCAAGCTCGGTGATCGAGCAACTGGCCAGGTTCGCTGAATTGTGAGATTGGATCCAAGCAGCCAGACGATCGTGGAACTCGTGATTAATAAACCCCAAAGCGACTAGAGCATTCACATCGAGCAGGTAGATCATGGGAAGTTTGCCAAGATTTCTTCAACTTCCTTGCTGCTCATCGTGGGTGCACTTGGCCCCGCACTTAACGCAGGGAATCCAGTAACAGGATCAGTCACGAGCTTTGTTCGATGGGGGCGTTTCTTGCGAGGCGTCAGCACAATTCGTCCATCCTCTATATTGGCGTCCAGCGGATCGCCGGCACGGATATCGAGACGACGGCGAAGCGGCCCTGGAAGAACGACTTGTCCCTTCGTAGAAACCTTGGTCTGCATGGTAAGATAATCTTACCTTCATTGGGTATTCTTTGGCAATAGCTTTCGGATGGATGGCGCTTTGTCGTGTGAGTTCCGGCGTCGTGGCAATTCGAAGCAATCATTGGCAGCTGATCGGGCCACTACTGAAGAGTTACGCAGGGAGGATTTTGATTTATGGCCCAGGTGTTCGCTGGTCAGCGGTGAATCTCGACCGCGACCTCAGATATAGTGCCCAAACGGCAACGGGGAATTATCCGTGAACGGCCCGGCCGTGAGTATCTGTCCTACCTCGTCCGCGATCGATGAGTCTTAAGGCGATGTAACGCCATTTGCCCCCAGAGCCGCTGAGTTCGGAATCGCGTTCGCGAGTAGTCGTATGCAGAAACCGGCATTGGTAACGATCGCAGCGAGGGGCTGGTTGACCTGGTGGGCAATGGCAGCAGCGAGTTCTCCCATCGCAACTATGCGAGTGACGCGAGCGAGATTCTCCCGCGTCTTCAACAGGCGGTCCTCGGCTTCTTTTCGTAAATCGCGTGACCGCATTTGGAGTTATCCAGTCAATCTGTTGGAATTACTTTAGCAGCAGGCCGCGGGCCAGAGATGACGTACTGCTCTAAGTTGAAGATGTCGAACATCGTGCGACCTGAGAGGATTTCGTCTTTGATTTTGTTTTCCTTCTGCACAACTTCGAAGGCCTGCTGAACCGCCTTCTGTACGTGGGCACGCGAGATGCACACGATACCATTAGCATCAGCAATCACGAAATCCCTAGGGCTAATCGATAGTTTACCAATCCGGATTGGGACATTAATTCGTCCGTAGCTTTTCTTTGACGCCCTCCGGGGCGTGATGTCTCGGTAAAAGACCGGGTACCCAAGAGTTCGGATTTCAAGCGGATCACGCACCGCTCCGTCGATGATGGTTCCCGCCAGTCCCTTGGATTGAGCAGAGAGTGACATCAGTTCGCCCCAGAGGGCGACGTCGCAATTAGAACCGCTAACAATCAGTACGTCGCCCGGGTCGGCAAGGTGCAATGCATGGTGGACGGTGAGGTTATCTCCTGGAACACACTCCACTGTGAATGCAGGGCCGCAAATGCGAAAGGTACTTGCTATTGGACGAATAGCGGTCTCGACAGGACAGGAACCGTCAAGCCCGTCTGTAAGCTGGCATACTGAGAACTTCCGCAATGCTGCGATTGAGAGTCGCTCTTTGTTGTCCATAAGGAGGGCCGATCCTGTCAGATGCCCGCGTACCAGGCGTAGCCTCCTTCAGGAGACGCGGAGCCGAGACCCTTTCCGAATCGTTTCATGCTGTCGGTGACCGTCAGATGATTGATAAATTTCACGCTCTTATAGCCGAGTTGGCGGGGCAGCCTGATGCGAAGTGGTCCGCCGTTGCCCACAGGAAGATCATCGCCGTTCATCCCGTAGGTGAGGAAGGTCTGAGGGTGGATGGCGTCGGCCATATCCATGCTTTCCCACCAGTCTGGCTCAATCGAGTAGTAGACAACGTATTTGGCTTGCGGGTGTGTCCCCACCAGATTCAGGATGTAGGAAAGTGGGACGCCATTCCACTCCGCGATGTATGACCAGCCCTCTTCGCACACCACTTCCGTAATCTGGCTGTGCGGCGGATAACTCTTCAGCTGAGCAAGGGAAAACGAAGTCGGCCGGTCTACCATGCCATCCACAGAGAGCCGCCAGTCTGCAAATCCTCCGGCCTGCTGGCGCTTGAATTCTTCACTGAATGGCGCGACTTCGTTTTGCAGCGGACGTTTCGAAATCTGGCTCCGGGAGAATTCACGGGCCAACGAATGCTTGGTCAGCAGCCGCAAAGAAGCGTAGGTAAGAGTTTCGCCCGGGCCATAGAGTCCGCCGTGATCGGGGGGAACCAGTCCATATTTTTGCGCCAGACGTGCGGCAACACCCAAAGCGGATACACTCGCTGTGGCAGTGAGTCCGGTTACGATCAGTTTACGGCGTGAGAGATTGTTCATGTGCGCTCCGTACGTTTACTGGTCTGACCCGTTATCATCGCTCGCATGCGCGCCCTGAACCCTGCGTGCCAAACTAGCACGACGTGAACGAATAGGAAGAGCACGAGAGCCAGAGAGACGAAGAAGTGAATCGTGCGCGCCGATTGGCGGCCGCCCAACAGCGTAACGGTTGCCGGGAGTGCAGAATCAAATCCGGGAGACAGCGCCAGCCCTGTCCAAATAACTAACGGGAACAGAATGAAGATCACGAACAGATAGGTGAGTCGTTGGAGCACATTGTAGGATTTGGCCTCTGCCTCACCGGGCCGCTCAAAGCTTAAGTGTTGGGCGATCACGCCCGTGAAGCTTCGCCACGATAAGTCCGCTTTCCTGGGGAGCAGGTCCTTCGGGAAATGCCCCGTCAACAGTCCGGAAATAACATAAAGTAAGCCCGTCAGCACGAGGATCCACGCGGTTTGAAAGTGGAGCGCCCGGCTCCATCCATTCTGATCCGGCAGCACGTATCCGTATCCGGTGGGAACTAGATTCCTCGAGGAAGGTATTGGCAGTTTGAATATCGGTGTCGTCAGCACGTTGCCGGTTTCGCCCCAATAGAAGCGAGGGTGAGAGATAACAATTTCGGCTCCGGTAAGAGCCAGGGCAAAGAAGCAAAGAGTAATGATCCAGTGAGTGACACGAACGAGGAGAGAGTGTCGTGACGTAGTCGTGGTCGTAACGCTCTGCGGAACAGAACTTGGGGCAGAAGCTTCCAGTGACACCTGCGCGGATCCCAACGTCGACAT
>JBEEGK010000418.1:0-3042 GCA_041166845.1 Acidobacteriaceae bacterium | reverse complement strand
CAACCAGCTCAGAAGCTGGTCTTTGAAGTGTTTGATATCGGGGACCGGAAATGGCGCGGCATCGGGACTATTCCTAAGAGCGGCTATAAGCTGCGCTGGGAATTTCGAGAACATGATGCTGAACGCTTGTTCAACGTAAAAGAGATTGACACTCGCGAACCGGACATCTGTATCAGCGGTCAGATTCTCAAGGGAATCAAGAAGCCGCACGATTGTCCAGCATTCGGTACGGTTTGCAATCCGCAACATCCTCTGGGAGCGACCATGGTTTCCGCGGAAGGGGCGTGCGCCGCTTACTATGCCTATGGCAGACACTTGAAGCGGGACCGAGATGATAAGGCAGAAATCGGTGCGAGGAACAGCGAGACAGCATCGGTAGGGGACGCGGCATAATGCAGGTCAGAACTCCAGATACGAGAACTCCGGCTACCTCTCCGCCGACTGCATGGCGAAAGATGGTGATGCATAAATGCAAAGAGTCGGTGGAGGTAAAACAGAAATTTTTTGAGTACTACGCCGAAACCATCGGCGATTTGAGCGAGAAGATGGCGAAGCAGTTTGAGACTGGCCGCCGCCTCTGGGTGATGGGGAATGGCGGCAGCGCATGTGACGCGCAACACACCGCAGTCGAGTTTCTACATCCGATTATTGAAAAACGAAAAGCGCTTCCCGCGTTTGACCTGGTAAGCCAGATGCCCCTGCTCACAGCGATTGCAAACGACAAAGATTACGCAAAAATTTTTATTGATCAGCTCGAACTGTGGGGAGTTGCGGGCGACATGGTACTGGCGTTTTCTACCAGCGGCAACTCTCCTAACCTCATTTACGCTCTTGAAGCGGCGCGGCGGAAAGGGATGCTCACAGTCGGCTGCTCGGGCAGGGACGGTGGACGCATGGCGGGGGTTTGCGACTACTGCTTTACAGTTCCAAGTTATAGTACCCATCGCATTCAAGAGTCTCACGTTGCGCTTCTGCACATCCTTTGGGATCTGATCCACGTTGCGATGGGTGAAGAGGACGTTATTTGAAGTCGGATGGAAATTAGTATCAGGAGAGGATTTACGAGGTCCTCTCGGAGCGTAATTAGTGAGCAAAGCAGTCGGAGAAGAGTTACCGATCCTCGAGAAGGAATCTGGAGGCCTGGCCGGTTTTGGCACTTGTCCTACCCCGATCTTTGAACACAAGAATATCGTCCTCGGACACGGCAGCGGCGGCAAGCTTACGTCCGAACTGATTGAAAAGGTTTTCCTGCCCGCTTTCGCGAATCCTCTGCTTGACAAACTCGACGATCAGGCAGTCTTTCAAATAAATGGCGCTCGCATCGCCTTCACCACCGATTCGTTTGTGGTTTCCCCCATATTCTTTCCGGGCGGCGACATCGGAAGTTTAGCCATAAACGGTACTGTCAACGATCTCGCGATGAGTGGGGCGCGTCCGCTATACATCGCAGCGGCGTTTATTTTGGAAGAAGGGTTGCCAGCCGAAGACTTGCGCCGGATCGTCAGCTCAATGAGTGCGGCGGCAAAACAAGCCGGTGTGCAACTGGTGACTGGGGATACAAAAGTAGTGAATCGCGGCAAGGGCGATCAGATATTTATCACTACGACGGGTATCGGAGTCATTGAGCGCAACATAAACATCTCCGCCAATCGAGCGCGCCCCGGAGACAAAATCATTCTTAGCGGGCCTATCGGCGACCACGGAATGGCCATCATGTCGCAACGGGAGAACCTGGAATTTGAAGGTGCCATCGAAAGCGATTGCGCCGCTTTGAACGGACTCGTGAACTCCATGCTGGATGCCACGCGTGATGATGACGCAATCCATTGCCTGCGTGATCCAACCCGCGGGGGCGTGGCTACTACTCTGAACGAGATTGCAGCGCGCGCGAAAGTTGGGATGCACCTCGACGAACGCTTAGTTCCTGTCCGCGAAACCGTCAAAGGCGCATGCGAGGTTCTTGGCTTGGATGCGCTTTACGTAGCTAATGAAGGAAAACTAGTTGGCATCATTGATGCCAATTCCGCTGACGAAGTTTTGCGAATCATGCGAAAGCAACCCCTCGGGCGCGATGCAACTATCATCGGAGAAGTTGTAGCTGAACATCCTGGGATGGTCCTAATGACCACTGGCATCGGGGGCACTCGCGTTCTGGACGTAATGTTCGGCGAACAGCTTCCCAGAATTTGTTAAACACCTCCTCACCCGAAGCAACAGAATGCAGTCCCAGCGAACCCTGGCGCTTACATTTTCCTTCCTTACTACCTCGTCCATCTAAAAATAATCGAGCCGAAAATATATTTAGAAAATACCCCTGTTTCGTTTGACTTGTTATTTCGGTTGGGCATAGATTGAAGGCGTCAACACCAATGTGACGTCAACAACAGCGAAGTCGGATGCAATACGCCCCACATCGCGTAGGGATCGGCCCCGGCCCCGAATTCAAGAGGTTCAGCTACTTCCCTAGTCTTATCCTACCTTCTGTTCATCAATCTTTTAACTTTAAATCGCCACCTTAACTAGCGAGGCCCAGCATTGCCTGGAAACCGTCCGCGCCGCTATCGAGCGCGGCGAAGTTAAGGCACGCGCAAGAGAAGGAGAGATATCATGCCAGAGATTCCGATTTCTTCCGCCAGATCTCAGAAGCCAGTTCCTACACCGCCACCAGCCTTGCAAAAAGAAGTTCACATCGTTTGGATCACGGCGGGCTTGGGCTGCGATGGTGACAGCGTGTCTGTTACCGCTGCCGAACAACCTAGTATCGAAGACGTGTTACTCGGAGCGATCCCTGGACTTCCAAAAGTGCACCTTCATAACCCAGTGCTGTGTTACGAGAATGGCAGCGAGTTCATGCAGTTCTACTATGACGCCGAGGCAGGAAAGTTAGATCCCTTTGTCCTCGTAGTGGAAGGCTCTATACCGAACGAGAAAATTAAGAGCGAAGGCTACTGGGCAGCGGTTGGAACGAATCCAAAAACTGGGCAGCCGATTACAACTTGCGAATGGATTGATCGTCTAGCTCCTAAGGCTTTGGCGGTAATG
>JBEEGK010000417.1:0-3311 GCA_041166845.1 Acidobacteriaceae bacterium | reverse complement strand
GTAATGGAAGCCCCGTCAGACGCGTTAGTGAGCTGAAGGATTGCATCACGGAGTTTTTGCCCCGCCATATACGCTGCTTTGCCCGTCACCAGAGTCTGACGCGATGCAGATGTTTTCCCACAATCGGGCGTAAGGGATGTGTCTCCGGAAATTAAATCGAAGCAATCAACCGGGGCGCGTAGCGCATCGGCGCAAATTTGAGTGACTATCGTATTTGATCCTTGGCCGATGTCAACGGCTCCCTGATGAAGAGAAATTCTGCCATCCCGTTTCAGGCCGATGCGCACGGTGGAGGGGTTAGGCAGCGAAGTATTACCGCAGCCGTACCACATTCCGGCTACTCCAACGCCTCGACGAATGGGACCGATGGTCTTCGCGTTGAATTCCTTGGCTTCTGCGCGAGCCGCATTCCATTTGGGACGCAAGGCTTCGAAGCAAGCGCGAATGCCGACGCCTTCGCCCATAACTTGTCCTGTCACCGTCGGACTCTGGTCATCGAGCGCGTTCAAAATGCGGAATTCCAACGGGTCCATCCCCAACCCGATGGCAAGATCGTCATAAAGCTGTTCTTGAGCGATTGCCATCTGCGGCACACCAAATCCCCGAAACGCGCCCGCGGGAACGATATTGGTGTGGATCGCGCGCGTTATAGCCCGGTAGTGCGGAACCTTGTAGGGGCCGGAAGCGTGTACCGGAACGCGGGCAGCAACTGTTGGACCCCACGATGAATAAGCGCCAGTGTTGAAATCCGCCGCAAAATCAAGTGCGACAAGTTTCCCGTCTTTGCTAGCTCCGGCGCGGCATCGCATGCGTGCCGGATGGCGCTTCGTCGTCGACATGATGGACTCGATGCGCGAATATACCAGGCGCACTGGACGCCGCAACTGCCATGCTGCCAGCGCGACGAAGGGCTGAACTGACAGGTCGAGCTTTGTCCCGAAACCTCCGCCGACAGCCGTAGGAATAATTCGCACCGCCTCGTCGGGAATGCCGATAAGCTTCGCGATATCGGCGCGGTCCAAGTAGGGCGACTGGGTACACGCCTGGATTTCGATTCGATTGCCAATCCGCCTTGCAAACCCCGCTTCCGGCTCGATGCATGCATGCTCGACGAAGCCGGTCTCAAACTCGCCGTGCACAACTACGTCGGCTTCTGCCAATCCTTGTTCGACATCTCCTCGCACCACGCGTCCTCCAGTTAACACGTTTCCAGCGCGGTTTGCATGGATGAGCGGAGCATCAAGTGCGAGAGCCTGCTCAATTGTTCTGAGTGGCGGCCGGTCTTCCCATACGACAGGGAATAGCGACAGGTCGAGATTTTCTACCACGTCCGGATCGCCCACGATAGCTGCGATGGCCTCGCCCCGATACCTAGCCTCGGAGTGAGCAAAAATCGGCTGATCTGCAAAGCTCGGAATTACCCCGTAACAGTCTTCTCCTGGGACGTCTTTGCAGGTAAGCACAGTTTCCAGCCCGGGATGAGCAGCGATGAAAGATTCCAAATCACCGAAGCGAAATCTGGCCCTTTCATGAGGGCAACGGACGACACGTAGCGAAAGAGAATCTTGCGGAGTTTCATCCGCGCCAAAGACTTCTGTGCCATCGACTTTCTTCTTTCCATCCAGACGAACCGTCCGCTGGCCGACGGAGCTACCAGCGGCTGGAGATGAAGTTTGTTCCGCACCTTCCGACCTCCCGTCGAGAACAGCCGCATCGAGAATGGCGTTGATAATCTTCCGGTATCCCGTGCAGCGGCAGAGCACGCCACCAATGGCATCCATCACTTCGGCTTCAGATGGAGAAGAATTGCGCTCCAGAAGTGCTGTTGCCGATATCAGCATTCCCGGTGTGCACGCTCCGCACTGGGCAGCCCCGTGGGAAAGGAATGCTCTTTGCAGACGGTCATAGAGTGGAGGTCGAGACTTCAGTCCTTCAATTGTCGTGATGGCACGGTTTTCGATTTGTCCCACGGCTACTAAACAGGCGCACACCGGTTCCTGATCCAGCAATACGGTGCAAGCTCCGCAATCACCCGCATCGCAACCCACTTTTGTTCCGGTCAGCCCAAGTTGGTCCCGCAAAACGCGTGACAGCCTTTTCTCCGGACGCGTGCATACGGAGACTACGTGTTCATTCACCACAAATTTAAATTGGCACTTAGTTTCCGAGACTGGGGCGATGCTAGCCACTCGCACCCTCCGCGCAGGCATCCAACGCGCGCTGGACCAATCGCAAGGCCGCATCTTGCCGGTAAGCCGCCGTCGCACGCAAGTCCGCGATGGGTGACAACTTCTTGAAGTGAGGAAGAATTGCGAGAGAACCTAATCCTTTTATTACGGCCTCGCCGATCAACGCCTGTTCCAGTTCCGTTAGCCTCGTCGCCACGACGGAGCAAGAGCCGACGCTTACGCGAGCTTCTTTCACGCAATTCGAGGAGTCTTTCTGAATTACTGCGGCTACCATCACGATTGAAATTACCAGATAGCGGCGAGTACCAAGTTTTAAAAATTTTGACGCGGCGTTCTCGACCGTGCGCGGCACCAGAATCCGAGAAAGGATTTCGCCCGGTTGGCGCAGAGTCTTGCGATTGCCAGTGATAAAGTCCGACAGCGAGAGGCGGCGTGTGCCCATACGCGAAGTAAGTTCTACTTCGGCATCAAGCGCGAGAAGGGGAGGAACGCTATCCGCGGCGGGCGAGGCATTGCACAGATTGCCAGCCACGGTCCCCCGATTCTGGATCTGAATTCCGCCAATCTCACGTGCCGCAGCCTTCAATCCGTCAAAGCATCGCGGAAGCGAAGCGTTGACAATGTCGGTCCAGGTAGTAAGTCCGCCGATCCGTATGTATTTCGGATCGTGAACGATGCCTTTCAATTCGCCGAGGGCAGAGATATCAACCACACTGCCACTAACGGGTCGATCACCGAGAGCGGGGAAGAAGTCCGTGCCGCCAGACAAGATTTGTCCTCCGGAATCGGCAAGTACTTGAACCGCCTCGTCAAGTGTTTCGGGCCTGAAATACAAGAATGACCTCGAAGTTGAGCACGCAACTGCGGCTGGAAACACATTTTATACGGGACCGAAGTTTTAGTCCGCTTTCTTTAAGTAAGACTTAAGATTGCGTTGTCAGCGTAGCTGGAGAGCCGCGATCATTGCCTGGCGCATTGGCGGTGCAGAGAAAATCTGAGGACTAGGCCGTTTTCGAGTTGGCTTCCGTGTTCACAAGGTCCGATCCCTGTGTCTGGGCTGATTTCGAATGGATGGAGTTATGAACTCCCTCCCTGATTTTCAATTCTAATGTTTCAAGTTGG
>JBEEGK010000416.1:0-3184 GCA_041166845.1 Acidobacteriaceae bacterium | reverse complement strand
ATTCGCTATCGCCTATCAGCATATTGACGGCCAGCAGATGTTTGCACGCATGCTGGCACTTGCAATGCTGGAGGCGGGACTGGCAGTGCTGTTCTTCATGCACCTGTGGATGGAAACTCGCCGCCTTTTACTCTTCGTGGCTATTTTCACTTTGTTCGTGCTAGCCACGATGAATTATTTGTGGCCAGACAGCTTTAGAATATTAGTGGGCGCTCCATTTTCAAGCTATCACTGAGAAATCGGGAATTCATGTCGTGTCGAAAAATAAAATTCGCAATGATCGTGACGGTGCTGGCGATGTTCATATTGCCGGTGTCGGCTTTCTCGCAGAGTTGCGCGTTATGTTATACGCAGGCCGCTTCCGCGGGAGCGCGCATGAAGCAAGGTTTGCGCAGCGGGATCATCGTGCTTATAGCTCCTCCCATGCTGATGACGCTCGCCGTTTTTGGAGTCGCTTACCGCAAACGCAATCAGTTTTATGATGAAAATGCGGCTGCTGAATCCGATCCTATCGTGTAGCATGATTAGTTCGACTTTCATCCATCGAAGCTTTATATAAATGGCAACCACGCGAGTAATAGCAGATCCGGGCCGAGTCACTTCCTACAGTTCCAAGCTTCGGGATTACTACATCCTGACCAAGCCAGAAGTAAATCTGCTGATTCTGATGACGACCTCCACCGGCTACTATCTCGGCGGACGCGGTGCGTTCGGGGTCGCCGGACTCATTCACACATTGATCGGAACTCTGCTGGTCGCGAGCGGCACCGCCACTTTGAACCAATGGATGGAGCGAGTCTGGGACAGCAAAATGCGCCGCACGGCGAATCGGCCTTTGCCCTCTGGCAGAGTGAGCCCGCTTGAAGCGCTTACATTCGGCGTTGCCCTGAGTGTTGCCGGCGGAGCCTATTTGTGGGCCACTGTTAACGGACTCGCGGCTGGGTTGGCAGTGTCCACGCTGCTTTCCTATCTTCTGATTTACACACCACTCAAGAGAAAGACGGCACTCTGCACCATGCTGGGCGCAATCCCAGGTGCGATGCCAACATTGATTGGCTGGGCAGGAAGTGCCGGAAGCATTGATCGCCGCGCGTGGTATCTATTCGCCGTTCTTTTTCTGTGGCAGTTTCCCCACTTTCTTGCGATCGCCTTGATGTATCGCGAAGACTACGCGGGCGCGGGATATCACATGTTGCCTGCTTTCGACGCTGACTCCCGCTTCACTCGCGCCGAAATTGTTGCTTTCACCATCGCTCTGATCATCACAACTGCATTGCCTATAGTTGATCGTGGCGGCCCAACGTACGTGCTGGGAATGCTGTTGGCGGGAGCGTTCTTGCTTTATCACTCTGCGAAGCTTGCGCAATCGAGCTCTAAGGCATTAGCCAGGCGCCTGCTGCACGCCTCGGTAATTTACTTACCCGTGGTCCTCGGATTGATGATTGCCCTGAAATCTCACAATTAGTGTTTTGCTATCATGAGTCGGAATTGCGTGGGCATTCTCCGATCCGCGTCATCTAATCATCGGTAGTCCCTCATCGTATGCAGAAATCTCCCCGCGCCAGGTGTTTCACGGCAGCTATTTCGATGCTTGTTATCGGCTCCGGCGTTCTTTGCTTTTTGGCGGCAACGCCTGTTGAGGCACGCGTAGTAAAGCACGAAAAACATTGGGGTGCTGGCATGTCGGTGGAGGTCGAGTTGCCATTTGACGAGGCAGTCAAACTGGTTACCGGAGTTGCAAGCGACGGAATTATCCGCGGTACTTGGGAATACAAGGGATCCAGTGAGCTCGATGGCGCACAAGCTGCCAAGTCAGCTTCAGGATTCGAGCCTTGGAATGGGCATGGCGTTATTCTCTACAAAGTGCGTCCCGGGACGGTAGCTCCCGAACATTTTTATGACAGTGCGGACCGGGGCACCGTCGCTGTTCGTTACATTCTGGAGGCAAATGGCCCGAAGACAACCAAGCTGCGAATTGACGCCGTCTTTGACGAGGACAACCATCACCATCAGCATCCCTCCGATGGAAAAGTGGAAGACCAGGAATTCGTAGCGATCTCCGATCGGATTGCCGAGCTCGCCGAACAGAAGCAGAAAGAATTACAACAATCTTCCCAGCAGCAACAAGAGCGCAGGGTCCAGGATTTGCAGGAGCAGTTGACCCAGGAGCAGGCTGCCCTTGAGCAAGCCAACGCCAGAGAGCAGCAACTGCTACGGCAATCCAACCAGCCGAAAGGTGGACGCCCCGCCACCGTTCGCACCGAGAGGGCCGACTTGAAATCGTCACCTTACAACCAGTCGAAGACGTTGCAAGAGCTTGCGCAAGGCGATCTGGTGACCGTCCTGCTACAAACGCAAAATTGGTATCGCGTTCAGACAGCCACTGGTGAACAAGGTTGGATTTATCGCCTCATGCTTGAGGTCTCGCAGTGAAGCCGTGGGTGTTTTCGCGGCTGTCCACCAGGCGGTGCCTATTTGTCATCTTCTTATTCGCGGCGCCTAGTTTTTCGCAAGAGGTAAAACCAGCGGAGCGCGCATACCCAGTTTCCGTGTTGGCCGCGAAAACTGCACTGCAACAACTTGGAGCGTATGGCGGAACTCGTCTTCCCACGCTCGAAGGCTTTGTGAGAACTGACGGCATTAAGCTGGAGCAATTCCAGCGTCCCTACTACGAGTTCAAGATTGAGCTTGTGCCGTCCGGAACCGATCAAACAACGGTTCGGGTCGCGGCAAAGATCTCTGCCTGGTATACCGGCGGTGGGGAGCAGCCGGGGTATAAAGTCCTGGAAACGAATGGGCGACTGGAGACCGATTTACTGGATCGCCTGGAAGAGTCCCTTCAAAAAAATGGCCCGCCGGTGGTCGAACCCAAGCAACTGTCCGGCCAGGTCGCTGAAGTGCACCGCAAGCGTCTGGAGGTGGAGCAACGTATCTCCGCTATAGAGCAGAAGGCGAATTCCGGCGAAGCTGCTACGACTCAGCCGGATTTGGCGGAGTTCGCGACCGTAATGAAGCCTGACATTCCTGTGCTGAGTTCGCCGGCTGAGAAAAGCAATGTGCTGATGCACTCGCAGTCAGACGACGAGTTTGAAATTGTCGAACGGCGCGGGTCCTGGCTGAAGGTGAAAATGGACGACGCACGCACCGGCTGGATTCAACAGTCCTTCGTCCGAACCGGGAAACC
>JBEEGK010000415.1:0-3227 GCA_041166845.1 Acidobacteriaceae bacterium | reverse complement strand
ACATCTTGACTACTCTCTACGCGCAAGATGGCAAGACGACCAGGAAAAGCGATGGCAACCACTTCTACTCCCAACTCGGTTGCGCTCGATAGGGGCACGGTGCCTCGTGGCTCACTGATGCCACGCCGCGTTCTGTATGGCGTCGGAGCATCCTTAACGCTGTTACTCTCCTGGCGGTTCGCGGAAGTTCACCCTGCCATTCTTTTTCGACCGGCCACAGCATCAGCAGTGTGGAAATTTCTTAGCAGCCTCTTTCCTCCCGAGGTGTCGGCCGATTTTCTTCCCACAGTTTTGCGCGCTGCGTCCCAAACCATTGCCACTGCGGTTGCGGGCACTTTGCTCTCGATCACCCTCGCCCTGCCGCTCGGAATCCTCGCGACCGCCACACTATGGAACAGGGGAGTTTTGGTAGCGACTGATGTGGATAGTTTTGCACTACGAATTGGCATTCTGGCGAGCGCGCTGTCCCGCGCACTTTTGGGCTTTTTACGCGCGGTTCCCGACCTGCTTTGGGCGTTGCTTTTCGTGGCCGCCGTTGGACTTGGATCGCTTGCCGGCACCCTGGCGCTGGCTGTGGCGTATACCGGAGTGCTCGGCCGCGTGTATGCGGATGTCTTCGAGCACGTAGATTCTCAACCGTTGGAGGCATTGCAGTCTACCGGCGCAACGCGGATGCAGATATTTTTACGGGGAATTTGGCCGCAGGCGTTGCCGCATCTGACGGCATACACTCTTTACTCCTTTGAGTGCTGCGTGCGCGCGGCTGCGGTGCTCGGGTTCGTGGGCGCGGGCGGCATCGGATACGAAATCAGCGTCTCGATGAGACTATTCGAGTACCGTCAGGTGCTGACTCTTCTGCTCGTGCTAATAATGCTGCTGACTATCACTGACGCGGCCAGCCGCTACCTGCGCACTCGCTATGTAAAAACTGATCAGCGAGCGCGCGACACGAAAGCGCGAGACGCCTCGTTGGGTATGACATCTCTTCTGAGTCGCCATCGAAGTGCGATCGCTCCGATTTTAGTCGTGCCCTTCGTTGTAGTTAGTTTTGTGCTGGCCGGTTTCACTCCACAAATATTGACCCAGTCGGGTTTCGCCACTCGGATCATCGGATTTATCATCCGCATGCTGCCGCCAGACCTGAGCTGGCCGTTTATAAGCTCGCTTGGGACGGCGCTACTGCAGACGATCGCGATTTCACTGCTGGGTACGCTGATTGGAATATCGCTGGGTGTCGTGTTGGCGATTCCGGCGACCTCTACTTTTACTTTCGTCCGCAGAGATTCCCCTGGAAGATATCGGTTTCCGGATCGAGCCCTACGCTGGCTTCTCTTTTGGAGCGCCCGGCTGGTGCTCAATATCCTGCGTTCAATCCCTGAATTGGTTTGGGTTTTAATCTGCATTTTGGCAGTGGGCATCGGACCTTTCGCGGGTACGATTGCGCTCGGACTGCACACGTCCGGTGTGCTGGGCAAACTGTATGCGGAGACGATGGAGGAGGTGCCGTTTCGGCCCGTGGAAGCTTTGCGTTCCCTGGGTGCGCGTCCGCTACAACTGTTGCTTTGGGCCATCTGGCCGCAGGCTCGTCCGCTATTGAGCAGCTACACGGTACTGCGGTGGGAGATGAATCTGAGAGCCTCCACCATCTTAGGATTGGTGGGCGGCGGGGGTTTGGGGCAGGCGATCTATAACAACGTGCAGCTCGGTTTCTACTCCCGTCTCAGTACTCTTATCATCTTGATTTACGCTTTGGTTCTGGCCAGCGACAGAATCGGTGAGCGCCTTCGCTTGCGCATCGCATAACCGGCATGAGAGCGAACACGAATCATATGACCGCGAGCAACGACAGTGAGCGCTTTCAGAGCGAAGCGGACAAGTACGCCGCCTACCTCGAAACTCCCGAAGGCAGGTTGCGGCTCGACCAGGCGTTCGCCAACGTGCAGGAATTTTTGCCTCTGCCGCAGGCCACGCAGCCCTTGATGGCCCTGGATCTCGGAGGGGGCACTGGCGCGCTCACGCTGCGCCTCGCTCGACTGGGGTTTCACGTCACGCTGATGGACTCCTCTGCGGCGATGCTCGATATCGCGAAGCGGGCCGCGCAGGTAGCCGGACTCGCGGAGATGATTGAATTGAAACATGGCGACGCGGATCAATTGGCGAAGTTGTTTCCCGCCGAAACATTTGATCTGATTCTTTGCCATAACGTCCTGGAGTTTGTGAAAAATCCAGCGGCAGTGTTGAATCGAGCGTCCGTCTTGATGCGAGATAAATCTTCCATACTATCCATCCTCGTGCGCAATCAGGCCGGCGAGGTTTTAAAAGCGGGTATCCAAAGTGCTGATTTAGCCGCGGCGGAATACAATCTCACCGCCGAGTGGGGAAATGAATCTCTCTACGGAGGCAAGGTACGACTGTTTACGGCGAAAAGCCTGCAAGCCATGCTTACAAAAGCGTCGCTCTCGATGGCCGCGCTGCGCGGTGTACGCGTTATCTCGGATTACTTGTTGCCACAAATTTCTCTTAGTGCACAGTACGAAAACGTTTTCGACTTGGAGCGCAAACTGGGCAGGCGGCCGGACTTTGCCGCAATCGCCCGCTACATTCAATGCCTGTCACGTCGCGCCGAGCCGGTGATGAGGGGTTCGGGATGAAGAATCTCACAGTTCAACCTTCATCCGCGACGTCATGCGCGCTGCCAGCCGATACCGGCATTTCGCTCGGGCTCGGGCTGACCAACGAGTGCAATCTTTCTTGTTCCTTCTGCTATCGCGATCCAACTCGCACGGATCGCCTCTCGCTCGATCAAGTAAAGGCCGTCATGGAACGGCTGCCTGTTCGCTCCGTGAATCTCGGCACCGGCGAGAACGGCATGCATCCAGAATTTAAAGCGATATTGGAGTATTTGGGCACACGGCCCGTGAAGCTCACCATCACTTCCAACGGACACAGTGTTGCGGTCTTGGACGATGACGAATTGCTCGCTTTTCACGACATAGAGTTTTCTCTTGACTATCCCTCGCAAGCGGAGCAGGATGCCCAGCGCGGCCCAGGCAATTGGGCGCTCATCCACCAGCAAGCAGAACGCTGTGTAAGCTTGGGCGTGCCGCTAACGATTATCGCCGTCATGATGAAGGCGAACTATTTGCGCCTGGCAGAGGTGGCGCGAGTTGCTAAACGATTCCAGGCTCCGCTACGCGTGAACGTATACCAGGCCGTGCAATCTGATC
>JBEEGK010000414.1:0-14136 GCA_041166845.1 Acidobacteriaceae bacterium | reverse complement strand
GTGCGGTCAGACACGTTGAACCAGCGTACCGGCAATCATGTCGTGCAGGGCTTGATGACGATCGGTAAAAGCTACCATGACGTATCCGATTCCCAGAGTGGCGCCCGAGATATATTTGGCGAAATGCCTTCCTGTAGCTCTTTCAAACGAGAGCCTGTTGCCAGCCAGATCGGTAACTTTTAGAGACACGGCCATCTTACCCAGCGTCGCCTGGCGTGAAGAACTCAACATGACAGCTTCGTAGAGCCACGATCCCACGAAACCGAGTGCGCCCCCGACGATCGCACTTACCAGATGGATTCCCTGTCCCGGCATGCTGACTGCAAGTCCCGCGAAACCAATTGCCGCAGCAATCAGGAACGCCACAGGTGCAACCACACTATTCACGACTAATCCGTCAATGATGGCCGCAACTACGCGGATCCAGAAGCCTCCGTATTGACTATTCAAATTTTGCGAAGTCCAAACTTGCGGGGTTGCAGCTTGATTCGGTGAAATTTGCGGCGACCAGACTTGCGGGGCCGCCTGGGATGGAAAATCGCTTCTCGCTGGCGCTCCGCCTTGGGAGATTCCCGCTAGCGAAGCTCCGCACTGGGCACAAAATTGTGAACTCGGGGTGTTCTGAGCTCCGCAGCGATTGCAGAAAATTGAAGAATTCATGTGCGGGAAAATATAAGTGAGTGGTTGGCAGGTGTAAAGCAAGCGTTGGATTTAGGGGGATCGCGCAAATGCGATAGAGGTACTTGCCCGCTCCGAGGCTTTAGCCGTCCGGAAGTCACGCAAGCAAAGCTCAAGACCTCCAAATTCCGGATGCTCATTTTCCTCAAGGGTAAAGGCGATATCGAGCTTATCTCCTGGGAGCAGTTTTGCCTGCGCGATGGACTCCGCCATATGCCATCCGAGAGCGTTGTAAGAGATCGCCTTTCGCCAGTCGCGCTTGGGATTGGGCAAGACCGAGCTATCAGGATGGCAGCGGGGTGTTGCGCGTACAGCAGCTTCGGTCGTGTCCCCATCATCTAATAATGCCGCAGCGACTCGGAGCTTCACGTGCTTATCCTTTATGACGAGCGGCGGCGACTTCAAACGGACATCGCGCGCCGTGAACACGGGTTCGGGATTGCCAATCCCAAACGGCTCGAGCATGCTCAGGGTCCTAAACAATTCCGGGCTTATCTGATCCAGCGGGAGTTCCGCATCAACCGATGTGAACGGCTCAAAATCTGTCGGGCTCAGGCGTTCACGGGCGTAAGCGTCCAGATGTAAGCGCAATTCTTCCAAGCGGGAGGTAGGCAGGGAAAATCCGACCGCGTGAGCGTGTCCACCGAAGCGGGTAAACAGATCCGAACATGATTCGAGTGCGTTCAGCAGATGAAACGAACGTATGGACCTGCCGGAGCCATGGCATTCATCTCCGTCGCGCGAGATGATCAACGTGGGACGGCCATAACGCTCCACCACCCTCGTCGCCGCGATCCCGATCACACCACGATGCCAGCCCTCCCCATCCATCACAACGCAATACTTTTCCGCCAGCCCTGGCTCCTGCTCAAATCTCAACCAAATCGAGTCAAGGATGCGCCGCTCTTCGTGTTGGCGCTCGGTATTCAACTTGTTGAGGCGGTTTGCGATTTCACGCGCGCGCTCATTATCCTTGACGCTGAACAACTCGATCACGTCGCGGGCAACATCCATTCGTCCGGCGGCGTTTATTCGTGGAGCAATTCGGAACGCTACTTCGCCGGCATTGAGCGGAGCGCCTCCCAGCTGCGCCACTTCAAGCATGGCTTTCAATCCCGGATTCACCGCGCTGCGCAATGCCTGCAATCCAAGTTTCGCAAAGACCCGATTCTCTCCGGTGAGCGGGACCGCGTCCGCAATGGTGGCGATGGCTGCGATTTTCAGAAACGATAGCAGCAGGCGGGACTGGTCTTTGTGTCCGATTTTTTTCTCCATCAGCGATTGCGCAATTTTGAACGCCACTCCGGCGCCGCACAGAGATTTACACGGATACTCGCAGCCCGGCTGATTGGGATTGAGCACTGCAACCGCGACCGGCACTCCTTCTTTGCCCGGCAAATGATGATCGGTGACGATGAGGTCCACTCCGAGGCGACGCGCAGTTTCTGCGGCGGCGAAGGCACGGATGCCGGTGTCCACGCTGATGATCAGGCGAATTCCTGAAGCAGCCGCACGTTCGATGACATCGTCCTTCATCCCATAGCCTTCGAGGATGCGATGTGGGACGTGGAAATCGGCGGCGCCACCGCACAGCTCGATGGCGGTTTTCAGGATGACGATTGCGGTGGTGCCGTCAACATCGTAGTCGCCATAAATGAGGATACCCTCCTTGCGCTCGATGGCCGCGTCCAGCCGGTCTATCGCCTCTTTCATACCGCGCATCAGATAAGGAGAGTGCAGATGCGCAAGCGAAGGAGCGAGATAGCGTTCGGCAGCGGCTATTTCAGTGATTCCACGGCTCACCAGCAGCCGGGCAAGAGTGAATGCCATTTGCAGGCTGTCTTGGCGAGGATTTGAGAATGACAACGCCGCACTCGTACGCAGTTTGTTGGCAAGACTCTGTACAACAGCGGGGTCGGAGGGTCGAAATTCCCAGCGCAAATTAGTTTTCGTCGTCCTGATCAGGCTCGTCTATGGGAATTCCGCCAAAATCTTCGGCGACTTCAAGCAATCGTTGGTAGCGTTCGTACCACTCGGTGGAAGCTTCGTAAATCATTACTACGCCCTGGTGCGCAAATCCAAGTTGCACGAATCCTGTTTTTCCCAAGTAGGTCCGCAGCCAGCGGGCGTCTTCGATGTCTTCGTCGTTGGTGAATTCGGCATGCTCCAGGCGCTGAATCGTATCGTCGAGTTCTTCCTTTTCAAGCCGCCATGAATCCATGGTCACAAAGGGAGAGCCTGCGGCCTTGGCCAACTCCACGAAATCCTTCCAACTATCGGGATTGTCGCCAGGCTTCCATGGAACGCACTGCACCTGCTCCTGGTCCACGTAACCGAGAAACCGGCGCATACCATGGCCTTCGACGAAAGCAACCATATCGTCTTTCAGGCTGGCGAGATCGTCAGGGGTGGGTGACATTTAGGACTGCTCAACCGCATTGTATGACGGAATGGCACGAGCAAGCACGCGAGCGAGGCAAATCTTGGGTTGGGCACGAGGTCGCGGAATCTTATGAATCGCGACTCTAGTTAGTGGCCTGCGCAAATGTTAGGAGATGCCAAGACATCTGTGCAAGGCGCCTGGTGCTCGGTAAAGCGGACAAGCTGCTGTGCTACACTACTCGTTTCACGGCACATATCCAGTCCGCTTTACCCGTTGCTTACTATGCTTCTGTCGAAAGAATATGTGGGCTATCTGGCCCGCGAAGTCACCAAAAAATTGATTGCGGGTGAATTCATCGAGAGTAAAAGTGTGCCCGCGCTAACCGACAAGGTGCATGCGGCCATCCTCGAAGAATTCTCCCTTGAGGACCGCATTAACGATGAAGTGCGCGTCATTCTTGAAGCGTATTCCGACGAAATGCGAAAAAGTGGAGCAAATTATCAAGAAATGTTTCGCAAGGTGAAGAGCGAACTGGTCCGCAAGTACAAGGCGGTGCTGTGAGAGTCACTCGGGACAAAGTGAACAAAGTGGCACATAACCTCACTGACGCTTTGGCGGAGATGAGCGAAGTTGACTTTTTAGAGGACCGCAACACGATTCGACTGGAAGTACGGCGAATTCTTGAAGAGTTGCTCAACCAGGAAGAAAAAATTGATGTAGCCGCGAAGCATAAGATCGAGAATCAAAAGCGTACCATCCTCGAAGGCAGCCAGGAGTGGGACATCCTCTATCGCAAGTATTACAACGAGGAAGTGAAGAAACTTGGCGTCTAGATTGTTGTTTTAGCTGGTAACGGCGTACCCTTCCCGTGGTCATTCACTCCATCGCTGAACTTTCCAACCAGATAAAAGAATTTGCTCGTGAGGCTGGGTTTGAATTATCCGGAATAGCACCGATTGGGGATTTCGCGGAGCTCGAACAGTTTCCCAAGTGGGTCGAGGACGGGCACGCGGGCGAAATGGAGTACCTGAAAGCTCGCAACGATTCAGGACAGCTCAAGCGCTCATCTCCCCGAGAAACGTTCCCTTGGGCGCGCAGCGTCATCGTCTGTGCGGTTAACTACAACACGGCTCAACCTTATTCGATTGAAAATCACGATCCGAGCCGTGGTTGGATCGCCCGGTATGCCTGGAGCAAGGACGATTATCACCAGGTTGTGCTCGGCACACTGAAGCAGGTCGAACAGAAACTAAAGGACGTAACGGACGATATCCAGACCCGCTGTTACGTTGACACGGGACCGGTAGTGGAACGTATCTACGCCAAATACGCGGGCGTCGGATGGATTGGTAAAAACACGTGCATTTTGAATCAAAAGCTCGGTTCGTGGCTGTTTCTTGGAGTAATTTTAACTTCGCTCGAATTGCAGCCTGATCTCCCCGCGCCCGACCGATGCGGAAGCTGCACACGCTGCATCCAGGCATGTCCCACGGAAGCGTTGATTGCGCCTTACCAATTGGATTCCACAAAGTGCATCTCTTATTTAACGATCGAAAAGCGTGGAACAATCCCCGAGGAGATGCGCGCCGGGCTGGGACGGCATGTGTTTGGGTGCGATATTTGTCAGGACGTTTGTCCATGGAATCGAAAGTCGCCCGCCACCACTGCTGGCGAGTTTCAACCGAGGGAAGGATTAGTAAATCCTGCGCTTGAGTGGTTGGCGGAGCTGACGGAAGAGGAATTTCAGGACGCCTTTCGCGGTTCGCCGATAAAGCGGTCCAAGCGTACCGGCTTGCGGAGAAACGTTGTACTCGCGATGGGTAATAGCGGCGATGAGCGGTTTGCGCCCGTCTTGACCAAACTCTCTTTTGATGAAGACCCCCTTGTGTCCGACAGTGCCACATGGGCATTGCGGAGGCTCAGCGGCGCTTCGACAAAGCTCGCGTGATAGCATCGTCGGAACAAGTCTCCTTGTGGCATGACGATGGCCCGTTTTTCCCTAATTTTGCGATTGCCCTTGCTTGCTTGCGCCGTGTGCGCCAGCGTTTTGCTTCCTGTGGTCGAGGCGCGAGGAAGCGAGCCAAAATGGCTTCGTCTGGATTCCGCGCATTTCACCGTGCTCACCGACGCGGGTGAAAAAAAGGGACATGATGTTCTGCTCCGGTTTGAACAAATGCGCGCTGCGTTCGGGCAATTGCTCCTGAAAGACAAGCCCAACATGCCCCAGCCGCTGGAAATAATTGCGCTGAAAAACGATACCGAATATGAAAAAGTAGCTTATCCCGGAAGCGATGGCTTCTTTCTGCCGGGGGAAGATAGAAATTATGTCGTTCTGAACTTATTCGAGGACGAAAGCTGGCGCGCCGTCGCACACCAATTTGCCCATCTGATGCTGAACTACAACTATCCTCCGACCCAAGGATGGTTTGACGAGGGATTCGCGGAATATTTTTCTTCCTTGCGACTGGACAGCAAGCGCATGGAGATTGGGGACGATCCCGAACTGGCAGCCGGACTGCAGCAAGATGTGCTCGGAAGGGTTACTGAAAGAAAAAATCCTTTGAAATCTCTTACAGAGTTACTTGGCAGTCCGGTGTGGCTGGCGATGCCTGATCTTTTCAACATGCGCCACGACACTTCGGGTTTCCGGGAAAGTACGCATAGCACTCTGTTCTATGCTCAATCGTGGATTGTGGTGCATTACCTACTAAATAAGAATAAGCTGCCCCAGACTGGCGTCTATTTCGACTTGGTACAAAACCAGAAAGCTTCCGCCGAGCAGGCAATCACTCGCGCGTACGGAATGACTCCCGCGGAACTCGACCAAGCCGTGAAGGATTATTTTCATTCCCTCTCGCCGTTGTTTCAGGCTCTAGACGCCGCCCGTACCTCGGCTTCAAGCCGGATGAGTAATGAGGTATATGAACTTCCTTTACCCCTGGCATCGGGTGATGTAGGAACTAGCATGCATGAGGTTTCTGCGGCGAACGCCACCGCCTTGCTGGCGGAATTCGATGTGCGACTGCCGGAACATCGCGAGCAGGGGCTAAAAGACCTGGCTGCATTGATTACGCAGTCCAAGACCGACAGCGCGATTGCTCATCGAGCATTGGCCTGGGACTATTTGCAGCGCAAAGAATTTAGTCAGGCTACCGAAGAACTCGAAAAAGCAATGGATATTGATCCCAAGGATCCGGCCGTGCGTTATGACTTATGCCTGGTGAAGTATCACGTTGCGCAAGCTGGCGGAAAGCAAGTGCAAGGTTTGGCGAACATGCTGCAAGACCTGCAAATCGTTATAGATTGGAAGCCTCAGTTTGCCGAGGCTTACAACTTGCTCGCCATGGCCCGCATGGATGGTGGAGGCGCCAACTCTGCCATGACAGCGGAGCGCCAGGCGATTGCTTTGAGTCCACGAAATGCGACTTACCTGCTCAACCTGGCGCATATGGAAGAAGCGGCAAAAAAGTGGGACCTGGCCAAACCGCTGCTTGAGACTTTGAAAAGTAATTCTGATGCGCAAGTTGCCAGAACTGCCAGAAAAGACCTCGAGAACCTACCTACACTGCAGAAATACGGAATATTGCCGCAAGAGTCCGAGGCCACATCAGCTTTAGCGGGCGCGAGAGGGGGAACTTCACCATCAACACCAGAATCAGCCGCTTCCGAAAATGATGAAGTAGCAGAGATCAAGACGAAGCCTGTTCCTTCAGCACCTAAACCGGACAGGCGCTCGGTGCGATTTCTGAAAGGTGCACTCGTCAAGGTCAGATGTGAAAGCCCATCAACAGCGGTACTAACAATTACGACGGGATCAAAATCGTTTCTCTTGCGGACGGAAAACTACAAAACATTAACATTGGTAGGTGCGGAAGAGTTTTCGTGCCAATGGAGCGACCGCCCGGTGAGCGTCAACTACAAACCCGGCGGGAAAACGGACGGCGATCTGGTTTCATTGGAAATTCAGTAGCGGAAAACAACAAACCCTTCCGGCAGCAATCCGGAAGGGTCTGAAAATAGGATCGAGGCTGGCTACCCGCGGACGACGTTGCCGGCTTGAAACCCTTTCGGTCCCTGCAATAGATCAAACTCCACGGTCTCGCCCTCGTTCAAAGTGCGATAGCCGTTTTCCTGGATGGCGGAAAAGTGAACAAAAACATCCTCTCCCGTGGAGCGCTGGATAAAACCGTAGCCCTTAGCCCCGTTAAACCACTTGACTGTGCCTTTTTCTCTCACTGATGTACTCCTTTCCCCCATGACTCTGATTGCTCCAGCATCCCCCGTGAAGCTTGCGCTTCGTAGTACCCCTCAGCAGATGCGAAAGCTTTTTGCCTGATGATTTGTGTATGCATGGCCAGATTCCAACAAAAAAGACCCGCGAGCATTTACACCAGACCGTTTAACGGACTGATGCAATGCTTTCGAGCCTTTGGCGAAGGAATCGAGTTTTGACTGCGATACACAAAACATCTACTCAAACCACGTTGCGGCGTTCGTCATCGTACAAATGCACGACGAGCACAGAATAGTATTTGCGCACACCTTTTCTGGCAAGCACTAATTCATTTGATTGAACAGGCGTCTCAACTTGATTTTCCAGATTAATTTCCGTTCATTTTTGTGACTAAGATCACTGACGGCCGGAGAAGGTTCAGATACCTTGAATTTATTCCCCGTCTTGCGCGCTGGCCTCCAAGTTCGAGAGGGTTGCAGTGCTGATCGCTAAAAAAACGTGCTTTTCTCCCTCTTGGCGACCTTCGCCTCGTTCTTATTGTGTTCTCTGTTCGCGTTTGCTGGCGGCCCTAGATACGTCACGGGGATGAGCGGAACTCCAATCACGTGGACAAATGGCACGATTTACTACTACACCGACCAAGGCGATTTGAGCCCGGTTCTGCAGGGTCCCGAAGCGGATGCTTTTGTCGCTTCGGCGTTTAGGCAATGGACAGCGATTCCGACAGCAACGGTCGCCGCTATTCGTGCAGGACAACTTACGGAGAACGTTAGTGGCGCTAACTTTTTTCTTAACTCTGATAAATCCCTACACATTCCGGAAGATATTTTGCCTTCCGCCCTCAGCAGGCCGGTCGCAATCGTTTACGACTCTGACGGCCGAGTAAGTAACGCAATTCTTGGGAAAGGCGCGAGTAATTGCTTTGCGAACGCCGCCTTTGGAGGCGTGGACAACTTCGCCGCCAACGCAACGTTTTCTCATGCGTTAATCGTGCTGAATGGAAGGTGTGCGCAGACTGCAAGCCAGTTGCCGGATATGCAATACCGGCTGGTCCGATTGATAGGAAAGATATTTGGACTGGATTGGTCGCAAGTGAACGTAAATGTGCTGACCCGAATTCCCCCTCCGACGCTTGAGAATTTCGATGGCTTTAGCGTGATGCACGTGGCTGACATTCCGAGTTGCTCTCCGATTTCGTCATGCCTTCCCAATGCTATCCAGCCAACTGGACGATCAGATGGCGCTGTCGCGTTTGTGTCCCGTAACCATTCAGAATCAAACAAAATCTCGCGGAAAGAAACTCTTCTTCGAAAATACGATTCGGATCCACGGCTCGGTGTTCTTCGGCGATGCGAGTGGCCGCGCCGGACAACCAGTCCAGGGAATTAACGTGGTTTGCGCGCTGGATTGATCCCGCAACTGGGAAGGCTTCGCGAAGGTTCGCAGCTTCTTCTGTTTCCGGATTTTTATTTCGTAGGAATTCCGAAAGCTCAACTGACGATTAGACGATCTTGCAGGTTGGCGACTGAAACGACCGGAGTCGAACAACACCGCAATGAAAGGTTTTTTTGACCTTGCCGGTTTGCCAATCCCGGATGGTTCGAGCAGTGCTCAATATGAGTTAAGCGTTGAAGGTCTCGATCCTTACTGGTCGCGAGGAGTCGGCGCATACGGAGGGCAGCAGGTACATGCATCAGGCTCAGCAACCGAGATAATAATAAGTGCCTCGATCGGCAGCGACGTTCAGCAGGATATTGTTATGGGAGGGACTCCGTCGGCAAAGCGCGATAACCCTCAGCCCGCCTATCCAAGGAGAGTCCCAGACTTCGTATCGCCCCACCAATATATCGCTCGGGCTCTCCTGCTGATCATGACTACCATGCGCTTCTTTTTTCCGGGAACAGCGTTGTCCCTTCAAGGGCCAGCGTTGCCGGAGGCACCACGCTTGCCATCCACGGATCCGGGCTAACGGCCAGCACGGCCGTTGTAATCGGCCAATCCGCAGTGCCTGTGATGTCAATATCTGCGGGGCGCCTGCTGGTAAACGCCCCTCCCATGCGGGATGGCGTTCAAGACATTACGCTTTACAACCCTGCGGACGGCTCCGCCTCCGGCATGCCCGGCGCACTCACCTATGGCGCGGGACCAGCAGACACCATTCATTTAATCACTGGCGCGAACCCGCCAACTCCAATCGGGGGCAGGCAGCCGCGCCCATAACTGTGCGGGTGTTGGCAGCAGATGGCATCACGCCAGTGAACGGAGCGAGTGTATTTTTCACATCGTCGCCTGCGGCGTCGCTGGCGGTTTGTGCCGGCCTACCTTCCTGCACCATTCTCAGCGATCTTAGTGGACAGGTCTCGACCAGGGTGACAGCGGGTGTGACCGCGATTGCCGCCCAGTTAGCGCCTGCTTCTTATCCCAATTCTCAAAACGTGCAAGCAACAATTGTTGGAATCTCAACTTCTTTGGACATATCGCTGAAGTCTCCCCTTTTATGGATTGCCAAAGGCGCGACCCTCGATGTCCCTGTGACAGCAAGAGTCCTGGTGAGCGGCGTTCCGTTAGGCTCTCGCTCTGTGGACTATTTCCTCACAAAGGGGACAGCGTCCTTTTCCGTCGCCAGCGCTACGACGGATGCGAGTGGTTACGCCAGTTCCATGCTGCATATACCGAGTATCAACGGGGATGTTCAGGCAAGTGTTTGCGTAGCGCCAGCAGACGCACCGTGCCAAACGTTTTATGGCACGGCGGTGGCTCCCGCATCGCTCAGAATACAAGCGATTTCCGGAGTCACCCAGGTCGCGACGGCAGGACAGACCTTTCAGCCAGTGGTCGTTGCTGTGACCGATTTACTGACGCCACCGCATCCGATCACGGGGGCCGCGGTCCTTTTTGATTCCGCAGTCGGTCGCTTGCCCGCAAACGCACCGGCGCCGTGGACGTCTGGGAATACCCAGAGTCCGGTGGCACAGCCTTCCATGCCTGTGGTTTTGGCAACCTCCCAAATCACATCGCTAACGGACGTCAACGGAGTCGCCGCGCTGCAACCATCGAACGCAATTTCTGGACCCACTCTGACTTTGGGGATAGCAAGCATTGGAAGCAGCGTTCTGCCATTTCAGTTGCAGTCTGTCCCGTGAGAAGTGCCATCAATGCACTCTCGAGAAATTGTCTCTCGAACTGTTATTTCTTAACCCATTGATCAACCCAGTCATTGACGGTCTTGTACCAGAGCTGCGAATTTTGCGGCTTCAACACCCAGTGTCCTTCATCGGGAAAATAAAGCATTTTTGAAGGCACGTTGAGCCGCTGGAGAGTAGTGAATAGCTGAAAGCCTTCTGAGACATCCAACCGATAATCGAGCTGCCCGTGGACAACCAGGGTTGGAGTCTTAAAGTTGACCGCCGACAGATGTGGAGACCACTCTCGATAAAGCTCGCGATTGTTGAGAGGCGTGCCTTTGAATTCCCATTCGTTGAACCAGAGTTCTTCTGTCGTTCCCCACGCAGATTCAGTGTTGAACATCCCGTCATGCGTAACGACGCATTTGAAGCGGTTGCTGTGGCCGAGAATCCAATTGGTCATGTATCCGCCATAGCTCGCCCCCAAGGCGCATTCCCGCTCTTTGTCAATAAACGGATACGTTTTCTCAGCGTAATCGAGTCCCTTCATTAAATCTTCGAAAGGCGCTCCTCCCCAATCGCCGTTAATCGCGTCGGTGAATTTCTGCCCGTATCCGGTCGAGCCGTGGAAGTTAATCATTACGACGACGTAACCGTTCGCTGCGAACAGTTCAGGATTCCAGCGGTAGCTCCAATCATCTCCCCAAGCGCCTTGCGGACCGCCGTGGATCAAGAACTTCACCGGATATTTTCTGTTGGGATCGAAGTTGGGTGGCTTGACGAGAAAGCCTTCAACGTTGTCATTGTTCGCGCCAGTGAAAAAGAAAGAATCAACCTTTGACATGCTTACTTGGGTCAAAATCCGCTCGTTCATCCGCGTCACGGGCGAGGCATCGTTAAGCGAGCAATTCTCTTGGCCGGGATCTACCTCGCCCGTCATCGCGGGACACCCCCTGCCCGTGGTTGCGCTGGAGAAGATTTCATTGGGTGCGGCGATCGAGTTGCGAGTGAACACAAGCATTTTCCCGTCCGGAGTAGCTGCAAGGTCATCGTTATAACCGGCTACCAGGGCACGTTTGGGATATCCGGAGTGAGCGTCTCGTACGGCCGTCTCGACACCGTAAATCAGGGAATGGCCTTTGTGCTGTGCGCTGAAGAAAATCGAACGAGAGTCTCCAGACCAGACAAAGCTCTCGACCCAGTGATCAAAACTCTCTGTGAGATCTTTCTTCTCCCCAGTCTTGCGGTCATACTGCACCAACCGAAACCTGTCAGCCTCGTAGCCCGGACGCTGCTGTGCACGGTAGGCGATATATTTGCCGTCCGGCGAATAAAGCGGAGTCGAATCACTGGCTTTATTTTCCGCAGTGATATTTTTTGCTGATCCTCCTTCAACTGGAACGATCCACAAATCATTGTTCGTCGAGATCGCGGTGACTTCATCGTGGTTCGATGTGTAGCAAACCTCTCGACCGTCAGGAGAAAATGCATAATTATCCTGGCCGCCAAGACTGAACTGCGGGGAATCGTAATCGCCCGGAGTAAGATCGCGTGTTGCACCGCCCTCAGCAGAAACCACCAGCAAATGGCTGCGTTTGCTTTCCTTGTACCCATTCCAATGACGGTAAAGTAGGCCGGTGAAGATCATCGCCTTCACTTTTGTGTTGGAAGACTCCTGCGCCTTTTTTTGATTGCAAGCTTCATTCGTGCATTCCGGATAAACGTTCGAAACGAACAAAATATTCTTGCCATCCGGAGACCAGATTTCGCCGTCCGCTTCCGTCACAATGGATGTCAGTTTGTGAACGCCGGTGACATTTCCCGCCGAGGTATCAAAATCGGCGATCCAAATCTGCGATCCGCCTTCTTTGTTGGAGAAAAATGCAAAGCGCTTTCCATCGGGCGACCAGCGCGGACGATCAGCATCCTGATTGGCAATAATCTCGCGCTCCTTCCCTCCGTTGATTGGGACGATCCAAATGTGAGGAGTCTTTTTGTTCGTGGCGAGGTCCACATCCACCACGCTGAATGCCCCCCATTTCCCGTCCGGCGAAACGACAGGTTCATTCACGCGCTTCAGAGACATCATGTCTTCGAACGTGAACGGATGTCTTTGTGCCAGCAGTGGAATGGAAAATAGGACCAAGGCCAAAAGGGATTGGAACGTTCGCATGCAGCGCCTCCGAGAACAACGAAGAAGTGTAAACGAAATGCAGAGCTGGCAGCGACGCTCTTGGCAGTTTCTCCTGCCCTGAGCGGACACAAAATACAGAGATCCTTGGTTCTCGTCGCCGGGTTAGTCTCTCTTCTCGGCACCAATGCATGCCATGATTTCGCGCTGAGTCAACGTGTGATCGGAGGCCTTCGCGTGCTTGTATATCCGCTCAACAACTTCGTCGTTGGAGGCTAGACCGCGCTGCTCAAGCCAGAACAGCACATTCGATTTTCCGCTCATCGGACCAATCTCAACTATCTGCTCCAGGCCAAACATCTGGGCAGGCACACCGGAATACACGGCGTTCGCGAGGTCGCTATCGTTTTTCTTGTATGCCTTGATGACGGCGGCGGCATGCACTCCCGTGGCAGTGCGGAAGGCGTCTTCTCCCACAACCGGATAATTCGCAGGGATTGGAACTCCAGTGGCATCCGACACCGCCCGGCAATAGTCTTTCAATTTGGTGAGGTCTTGTGACGCCCAGGGCACGACAGCCATCAGTTTCAAATTCACCAGCATCTGGTCCATCTGCGTATTCCCTACCCGTTCGCCAATTCCAAGCGCACAGGCGTGGACGCAATCTGCCCCCGCCAGCAGCGCAGCCATCGCGTTCGCGGTGCCGAATCCTCGATCGCAGTGGCCATGCCAGTCCACGCGGATCTTTTCTCCACTCGGTTTCACAACTTCATCCAACACGAATCGCACCAGAGCATACGTCCCCATTGGGGTGCTGTGGCCGACGGTGTCACAAATCACGATAGCGTGAGCGCCGCAATTGATTGCTATCGAGTAAAGGCGCTTCACGGTTTCGGGATCGCATCGAGTGGTGTCTTCGGTGACATACATGACGTCGAGCCCTAGCGAAGCCGCGTACTTCACCGCCTTCTCGGTAGTTTGCAGCAGGAAGTCGTCAGTCCAATTTTCGGTGTAGCGCCGTATCGGACTCGAACCAATGAACGTCGCCGCTTCAATGCTTAGCCCTGTGCGCTGCACGATTTCCGCTATCGGACGAATATCATTCTCGTGTGTGCGCGCAGCGCAGTTCGCGCGAATCTTCATTTTGGAATTCGAAATCTCCCGCGCCAGTTCCTCGACGTGCTCGACCGCCCGTGGACCGGCGCCGGGCAAACCCAAGTCAAGAAAATTAATACCTAAGGCTTCCATCAGATGAAGAATCCGAATTTTTTCCTCAATGGAAGGATCGCGCACTGACGGCGATTGCAGCCCATCCCGCAAGGTCTCGTCGTTGAGCAGCACAGGATGCGATATCGCCAGTGGGGACGCATTTTTAGCGTTCCAGTCGTAGATCAGTGAGGAAGCTTTCATGAGATACGTCAGCGTTGCTCATTTTACTCGAACTCTGCTGACTGACATTCCGTGATTCAGTACTCAACTTTAACCAGATAGAGCCCTTGCGCGGGCGAGGTAGCTCCGGCTGCGGAGCGGCTCTGGGCTTTCAGTATCTTGGTAATATCTTCCGCCGACAGAGTTCCCTTTCCCA
>JBEEGK010000413.1:0-2771 GCA_041166845.1 Acidobacteriaceae bacterium | reverse complement strand
GACTCATTGAGCGTTTTAATAATGTATTGACCGCCGGCCAGCCGAAACTGTATGCACCAGATATCAAGTTCAATCGTGCAATCGGCCGCTGGGCGGGCTTGAAATTTCATGTCCAGACCGGGGAACCGCTGGATGATGCAGCCTACGAGTTGCATCTCGCCGAAGCGTTGCCGTCGGAGGCTGACAAGAAGCTTCTGCTGGACATCATCAGCAACGAGAAGAAGTGGATTGTCCCTAAGGAAGGCGCCAGGGACCCGTTTTCAACCATTGGTGAAGTGCGGAAGTCGGCGATTAATTTGTAATTGTCTTTTTCTTTAATCTTTATCCCAGCGACGACTATGGCCACTAGCTCGGCTGAAGTTTCCGAAAGCAGACCAGCCAATGCAGACATTGCTCGTCCATACACCATGGGTGAGTTGATGGTCGCGTGCGCCGCGCGCGAGATCCAGGATAGCGATGTGGTGTTCGTCGGCATGCGGCTTCCGCTGATCGCGTTTGTTGTGGCAAAGAAGACGCATGCCCCTAATGCAGTCGGTCTTTTCGAGAATGGCGTCGTGCGATCAACTCCCGCGGCGGAGTTGATTTACACCATGGCCGATCCTCCGAATATTCTCGGAGCAACGCAATGTCTCGACATGTTGGGCGTGATGAGTCTGTTGCAAGCGGGGCGCGTACACCTAGGATTTCTGGGCGCGGCTGAAGTTGACCGGTTCGGCAATCTTAATTCTTCCGAAGTGCGTGGTGCACGCGGGATGATCCGGCTGCCCGGCTCCGGTGGAGCGTGCGATATCGCATCACTGGCGCACAGGTTCGTCGTGCTGCTCGAGCATCGCAAAGAACGCCTTCCGGAACGAGTATCTTTTCTAACCAGCCCGGGCAATGGTGACGGTCCGGGATGGCGCAAGCGCGTCGGGCTCCCACGGGGCGGCCCATCGGCTGTCATCACCACAAGAGCGGTATTACGCTACGGCGAAGATGGCGAGGCTTTTCTTGCGTCGGTGCATCCTGGCCATAACGTTGATGAGATAGTTGCGAATACTGGATGGCAGTTGCGGGTTTCGGAGCAGTTTAGCCAAACATCGGAGCCGACCGAACAAGAACTGACAGCAATTCGCGACTATGACAAAGAAGGATTCTGGACGAGTTAAAGGACAAGATAGTGCTTCAAACTTCGAGCCGCTTTTCGCGCATCGCTATGACGTTGCAGCCTCCGCTGGCGCGGGTCACGCTGGCGCATCCCCCAGTCAATGTGATTGACATTGCAATGATGGAAGAACTTACATCTGCAGTGGCCGAGATTGAGGCACGCCCTGATATTTCTATTCTGATTTTTGCGGGATCCGCGAAGTGCTTTTCTGCGGGAGTTGATGTTGCGGCACATGTCCCGGGCAAAGTCGAAGAGATGTTGAGGAAATTCCATGCCCTGATTTTGGCAATCGTGAATTCTTCGAAGATTAGCATTGCCGCTGTGGATGGGCATTGTCTTGGCGGCGGTGCGGAACTCGCCATGGTGTGCGATCTGGTTTACACCTCCGAGTCCGCGGTGTGGGGATTTCCTGAAATCAAGCTGGGATGTTATCCCCCAGTGGCTGTTACCGCACTTGCTGCGCTCGTTGGACAGAAGCAGGCAAGCGATCTCATTCTGACCGGGCGCACAATCTGCGGCAGGGAAGCGGCTGCCATCGGACTTGCCAATCGTGCGGTGAACGCTGATCAGATCGAGGCTGTAGTTCAGGAAACCGTTCAGCGCCTGATCAAACTGAGTCCCTCGTCGTTAGCCGTCACGAAGAAAGCCATCTACGCGTGGGACTCCATCCACTTCGACAAAGGCTTGGCGCGGGCGGAAAAACTCTACCTGGAGGAATTAATGAAGACAGAGGACGCGCAAGAAGGCATTAGCGCTTTTCTGCAGAGACGGGAGCCGGTATGGAGGAGCGGACGCCCGGTGGCTGCAAAGTAACCGTATGTCCAAGCTGCGCACGATGACGGAAGCGATTGAGCGGTTGATCCCAGACGGATCGTCTGTCGCACTCGGATTGCAGCTAGAGCAAATGATCCCGTTCGCCGCCGGCCACGAAATTATCCGGCAGAAGAAACGCGACCTCACATTGATTGGTCCGATCTCCGACATTCTGTTTGATCAGGTGATCACAGCAGGATGCGTGAGTCAAGTGATCGCTGCATGGGTGGGCAATGTGATGATGGGTTCGGCCTACAATTTTCGTCGCGCCGTGGAAGACGACGGTATGAAGATTTTTAATATGACGAATTTCTCCGTCGCGCTCGCGTTGCAGGCTGGAGCCATGGGAGTGCCGTTTCTTCCGACTCGAACCGCACTGGGCAGCGAACTGACTAAGGGTAATCATTTTTTCTACCAGATAATATCTCCCTTCACCCCCCAGGAAACTCTGTGGGCGGTGCGGGCGCTCAATCCCGACGTAACAATCGTTCATGTGCAGCGCGCGGACAGCGAAGGGAATGCGCACTGCTGGGGGAATTTCGGCGTGATGATCGAAGGCGTGCGAGCTGCAAAACGAGTCATCGTAGTGGCCGAAGAGATTGTTGCTCCTGAGGTGATCGCAAGCGATCCCAATCGCACCGTGATCCCTGGATTCCTGGTAAATGCCGTGGTCGAGTGCGCGCATGGAGCGCATCCTTCACCAGTGCAGGGATATTACAAACGCGACGATGCTTTCTTCCGCGAATACCACGACCAAACCAAAACGAAAGAAGCTAGCGAAGCTTGGCTCGAGCGCTGGGTTTATGGCGTT
>JBEEGK010000412.1:0-10135 GCA_041166845.1 Acidobacteriaceae bacterium | reverse complement strand
TGGATTGCTCCACTTTCTCGTTCGACTTGCATGTGTTAGGCACGCCGCCAGCGTTGATTCTGAGCCAGGATCAAACTCTCATTTGAAACCTGTTGTCTGCCGACGGGTAGTTGGCAGACTGCCATCGCCGTGCTCGAAACACGGGATGGCGCCGCTATTGTTCCTCTCCACTCCGAAGAATGGCGAAAAACCTAGCGGTCTATCTTGTGAGATCGCTCGGATTCGAACTCCGAGACATCCATCTCACGACTGGCACGTTCAACCTAGTTGTCAAAGACCGATTCGCATTTCCGCCTGAGCGGCGCGTTTTCAGTCCAGGCGATCAAGCCGAAGCCTGACCGACTGTCCTCGAAACTTTTACGGGAAACCCGTTTAAGCTACTAGTCCTGCTGCACCCTGTCAACTCGCTGCGCTCACAGGAAATTCACTGCTTTTGCACATTGAGGACGTTAGATCGTATGCCCGGACGCCCTCGTCCGCGAATGTTGCTTCAGAATCTCACACGCAACAGAACGCATCTTCCTAATGGACTTGACCTGCGAAAACCCACGCTATGCTTGGCAGTGATGCCAGCAGCAGGCGTTTTTCAACGCAAGAAGTCGGCGGAAGACGTTACATCAGATAAAAGATCGTTTGGAGGTTTTTGCGAAAAACGCGCTCAACCCTTCGGAGAACTCTGTCCCCGAATGCAACTCCGTGGCCGGAGTTAAATTCCCAGGTTTCTTTGCCTGTGTTGTTTTAGATGCCGCACGCCCACGAGAGTTTCAAAATCTGTCCGGCTAGCCACAAACTGCTCTCGACCCGTTTAGTTATATCAGAGGCACAAGAAGAGTGCAAATATTTTCTGAAAAGACGAGTTAGCATTCAAATGATGCTTAGCCAGCGCCGAGTTGGACTTAATCTGTTAAGTTATCTGACCTGAACCCCCTGATCTAACGTTCTCATATGGCAGACAATAAATCGGCGAACGACGTGGGTGTCATAATTAAGAGCTTCGTCGAGCATATCGACAACTTGGTGACGTCCCTGTCTCTATCGATGCTTGTCATGCAAACCGCTCAAGGAATGGCCGGCAAAACTTACCAAGCGTTCATCGATAAAAACTGCATTCAAAAGGAAGAAGATGGGGTCCCGATCATTCTCCTTGGTCTGGAGCACCAAAGGCGACACGAGATATTGAGAAAGCGTGTGCATCAATCGTCGATCGCGTTGTCGGTGGTGCCGCGAAGTTTCCTCGTTTCGCTTGTTAGCCAGTATGACGCTTTCTTAGGACGGCTCGTTGGTGCACTGTTTAGGGCTAAACCAGAGCTTTTGAAATCGTCTGAAAAGTCCATTACGTTCTCTCAACTTTCTGACTTCGATTCGATAGAGTCAGCGAGAGAGTACGTCCTCGAAAAAGAAATTGAGACTTCACTCCGGAAGAGCCACGCAGAACAGTTTGAATGGTTGGAAAAAAAATTCGATATTAAACTAAGGGCCGATCTTCCTGCTTGGCAGGCTTTTATTGAGCTCACGGAGCGTCGCAATTTATTTGTCCATTCAGACGGTATAGTATCTAGCCAATATTTAGGGGTCTGCAAAGAACAGGGCGTCGTCCTGGATCCCCACATTGTTAGCGGAAGCAAGCTCGAAGTTCCGCAGAAGTATTTCGCAATTGCACACGCAACAATTTACGAAATTGGAGTAAAACTCGCGCAAGTCTTATGGCGAAAAGTGCTGCCTTCTGAGTTGAAGGATCAGGATCGAAGTCTCAGCGACCTTAGCTTTGAACTTATCCACGAAAAAAATTACGAGTTAGCAAAAATGCTCTTGAATTTTGCTTGCAAACCGGCGATGAAGTGGCCGGATGAGCGCAGCAGAATTGTTTGCTTAGTAAATAGGGCTCAAGCCTACAAATGGAGCGGGGAATCAACCACTTCTCTCGACATTGTTGCGAAACAAGACTGGAGCGCCACCGGGGATGCGTTTCAACTCGCCGCTGCGGTTTTAAGAGATGACTTTGCAGAAGCGGCGAGCCTAATGGAGAAAATAGGCGCGACGAATTATCCACACAAGGAACATTACAGAACCTGGCCCTGTTTAAGGAGTTTAGAAAAACGGAAGCGTTCGCTAAGGCGTTTCAACAGGTGTACGGAGAGTCCCCTGCAAAAACTGAAGCGATTGAAAAGTCAGAACCTCCTCCCGAATCCGATTCAGGGTCGAACTCTGGTACCGTCCATTAGAGCCACCTCGCGCTTGACGTAGCCATCCGTACATAGTACGGGCGAGGGTGCCCGCACCACACAAGCCTGCTGATTTAAACTCCCCCATGACTGAGATTGGACAAGGGATCGTTGTCCTCGGAATTCTCATTGTTTTTGCTGGAGGCGTGTTCATGCTGGTGGGGCGGAGCAACGTCCATCGTGGTGAGTGTGGTGTTGTCGGTGGTCCTGTATTTCGTCAGCCGCTTTCGGCCATAAATTCGTCTTACGGCTAAAGCCCGTTTTCTGGCAACGCATTTTTGCAGCGCTGAAGCGCTGCTCTTACTCCCTAAAGCAAATTCCCTTTCATAGCCACATCTTCCGTATTGCTCACCACCCTCGCGGGCGGGGGCGCCCGCGCCACACCCGCCTATTGATTTAAACTCTCCCTGTGACTGAAATTGGAAAAGGGCTGGTTGTCCTCGGCATTCTTATTGTTGTTGCCGGAGGCGTGTTCATGCTGCTGGGGCGGACCAACGTTCCGCTCGGGCGTCTTCCTGGAGACATTGTTTATCGCGGGAAGAATTCGACAGTTTATTTTCCGCTGATGACGTCCATCGTGGTGAGTGTGGTGCTGTCGGTGATGCTTTATTTCGTCAGCCGTTTTCGGCGATAGATTCCTCTTCCGACTCGAGCTCGTTTTCTGGCAACGGCATTTTTTGCAGCGCTGAAGCCTTGCTCTTCCCACAAAAAGCAAAATCCCTCTCATAGCTTTCAGCATCCCTACTGCTAACTACTTTCGCGGGCGGGGGCGCCCGCGCCACACGAGCTGTTCGGACGCATGGGGCTGTTTAGGCATCCAAGTGGCATGAAATCATTCCTCCAACTTAAATCTTCATCTTTTCAGCTTTTATCTTTATTTGTCTTAAGTCTTTTATTAGCAGCGACTTTAGGCTGTTCGATGTCCTCCGCCAGCGCCCCACGTCCGAACAATGGTCCGCCGCCTCCGTCGGGCGTAGTACCGGTTTTTTCTCAGGTCATTATTGTAATGGAGGAAAACCACAGCTACTCCGAGGTGATCGGGAATTCGCAGATGCCTTACCTGAACAGCCTTACAACGCAATATGGGCTGGCGACGCAATATTATGCGAACACGCATCCGTCAATCGGCAACTACTTCGAGCTGACTACCGGACAGCTTGTCTCGAATAATGACTCATTCGGAGGAACTGTCAGCGTGGACAATATCGTTCGCCATCTGATTACGGCGGGCAAGACATGGAAATCGTACGCGGAGAGCATTCCGCATCCCGGATATACGGGTGGCGATTCGTATCCTTATGTCAAACATCACAATCCTTTTGCCTACTTTACTGATGTCGTCAACAGCAGCACTGAGGTCAACAATCTGCAATCGCTGACGGTATTCAATCAGGATGAGGCGAATGGACAGCTTCCAAACTTTTCTTTTCTGGTGCCGAATTTGCTGGACGATGGTCATGATGGAACGCTGCAAATGGCCGACCTATGGCTGCAACAGAACCTTGCGAACGTGATTTCGAGTCCGTCATTTCAGCAGAATGGATTGCTGATTATTTTGTTTGACGAGGCGGACACCAACGATTCCACCAATGGCGGCGGACATGTGGCCGAAGTGATTATCAGTCCGAAGGCGAAGCAGGATTACAAGTCAACGACGCAATTTCAGCATCAGAGCACGCTGCGTTTGATTCTCGAAGGACTGGGCGTTCCGAATGTGGCGAGTTACCCAGCATCGGCGAGCACCGCTCCTGCGATGGGAGAATTTTTCTAGGATTTTTGTCAAGACCCGGAAAAATAACACCGTTGTTTCGGTCCTGATCACACCGAAGTAATCCAGTCCATACAGGAAATCTTGTATGAAGTGCCCACGAATAGCGTACTCGTGGGCACTTTTGCTGTGGAATAGCTGTTGAAACTGTGCCATTCCGAGTTTATTTGGGCCCTTGCCCCTCCGATGGCTAAAGCAGGTCCCTCGACTGCGCAAAGCTGATCGCTTTGCTTCGCTCGGGATGACAACAAATAACTAGAGTTCCCATTTCTGTCCTCTACGCGGTCGTACACTCCCTTTCGGTAATCGTTAGTAACCATACGAAATCGGGTAACCAGCCGTACAATCACCCTGTTGACATACCGTTTGGAGCGGGCGAATCGCCCAAGAAGAACGGTCAACTCGAGTGCAAAACCTCCCTGATAGGGAGCAAACCACCGGAGCTGGAGTCCGCAATTATATGGCGTTTGGATTTGGGTTCAACAAACAGAAGGTCCTCAGCGCTGCGGAGAGGCACGTCCAGCAGGGCAAACTTCCGAACGCGATTACCGAGTATGAGAAAGTCCTCAAGGCCGATCCCAAGGACTTGACGGTGATGAATACTGTGGGCGACTTGTACGCCCGTCTTGGCCAAAACGATAAAGCCATCGAATGTTTCAAGAACGTCGGCGATGCCTACGCTGGCCAGGGTTTCACGGTAAAAGCGATCGCGATGTACAAAAAGCTCGCGAAGATCAGGCCTTCGCTTGAAGGCTCGCTGCGGCTGGCGGAACTTTATACGCAACAAGGTTTGTTCAATGATTCGCGTGCGCAGTATTTGCAGGTCGCGGAAGAATTTTTGCGGTCAGGAGAATTGGAGCAGGCGGTAAGAATTTTCCAGAAGACATTAGAGATGGATCCCGAGAACGTTGCCATGCGCAAACGCCTGGCGGAAGTTTACGTTCGTCTGGGAAAGAAAACTGAAGCGTGGCAGATATTCATTGCGGCTGCGGAAAGCTTGCGCGCAAAGGGGCAGCTCGCTCCGGCAGAAGAAATTCTGCAACGCATGCTACTGCTGGATCCGGGCAATGGTTACGTGTTGCTGCTGCGGGGGCGCACTGCTCTCGATTCCGGAGATCTTCCCGCAGCCATTGAAAATCTTGAGAAGGTTTCGGACCTGGATAGTCATCCGGATGGCTTGCGTGGGTTGTTCCAGGCATACCTGCAAAGCGGACGACTGCCCGAAGCCGGAACGCTGGCAACCAAGCTGCTGGCGGTACACAATGATCCGGCTCCGTTGAAGAGTTATGCCAGTGCCTTGATTTCAGCCGGAAATTACGAAGAAGGCCTGCGGGTTTATCAGCAGCATGCCGACAGCTTACTCTCCGCTGACACGGAAAAAATACTTGCGAGCCTGCACTCGGTCATCGGTCACGTGCGTGACAACCGGATTGCGCTGGAAATCCTGATCGAGCTTTTCAATAAAGCGGGAGAGAGCACTCACAACACCGAGGTTTACGAGTTGCTGGCGCACGCTCATGCCGCCGCCGGAGATCTTGAAAAATCTCGCCAGTATTATTTAAAGCTCACCCAGTTAGAACCTCAGAACCAGTTGCATGCGGCGAATTATCAGCAGCTAATGCATAAGCTGTCTGACGCCTCGGCGCGCCTGATCACTCCGGAAGAAGGCAGCGTACTGGTTGAAGAGCTTGAGGCCACGGCTCCGTTTGTTGAACAGCGTTATCGCGACGATCTGGCGCTGGAACTTCGCGCAGCCTTAACTGACGCCGAACTTTTTATCTCTTACAACATGCCGGAGAAAGGTTTGGTACCGCTGCTCACGGCGTTACCACAGGCACCGCGAGACTTGCGTCTTAACCAGCGCCTGGCCGCCTTGCACAGCCGCGCCGGACGATTCGAAGAGGCAGGCGTTTGCTGCCGCACGCTGGAGAGCATTTATCACGACGCGGGGTATCCGGATGAAGCCAGCCGCTACGGTGAGCTGGCGCAAAAGTATGAAGATCGCGTGGTTGCGGCCAGCATAAAATTTGCTCCAACCGCTGGGGTAGAAGCGGGAGTCGCCGAAGTTGCGCCCACCCATGGCATCGCGGAATTTCAAGTATCCGAATTTCAGGTGGCTGATGCAGAGGCAGAAACTGAGGCCACTTCCCCAAGCCAAGCTTCGCCCGCAACTCATGCCGGCGGACTGTTCTTTCACACTCCAGCAGCTGAGGTGCCCAAAAGCACGCAGGCGGCTGCGAGCGAGTTTGAAATACACACAGAGTCGAAACAGGACTCCGAAATTGATCTTTCAGCGGAGTGGGAAGAGAACACTGTCGAACAGGGTGCAAGTTCCACGGCGCAACCGTCTCTCGCGGACAGTGAAGCAGTTGGCGAGATGGCGGGAGAAATCCGCTTTTATCTTGCTCACGGGATGAATGAGCAGGCAGCGGCAGCCTACGCGAAACTTGAGCAGATGAGTCCGAATGCTTCCGTGCTTGCTGCGCTGCGGGAAGAGATTGCGGCGGGACAGGTTGTGCCGCCTGTTGAAGAAGCCGAAGTGGTCGAGGAATCTTTGCCAGAAGCGGCAGAGGTCCAGCACATTGAGCCAGAGCCCGCAGCTACGGTGCATGCTTTCGAGGATGCGATACCGCAGTCAATGCATGGATCCTCCACTGAATCGCTCGACGAATTTGTTGCCGACCTTGAAGTCTCGGTCGGCAGCGGATTCCTGCCGGAAGCGGCCCCAGCTGAACATGCGCCCACCGAACTAGTGATGGAGGCGGCGCCAGTTGAGCCGAAGGCGGCGGAAATCGTGGCCGAAGCTTCTGTTGAGGCTGCGAGCGAACCGATTCAACCGGCTGAAGCTGTGGCCGACGCACAACCGACTGAGTCACTGGGTGGCTTCGTCGCAGACCTGGAGGCTTCATTAGGAGACAGCTTCCCGGCTGCCGACCAGGTCGTCGCACATCAGACTCCTGCTGCCAATCAGGTTCCTGCAAAACACATCCCGGCGGAGCCTAAGGCGCCTGAAATTGGTATCGGAGCAAGCGCAGCTGCGGGGACATATTCGGCGATGCACATTACTTCTGCGCCACCTGCTTCTCATTCGACAATCGCGGCCTCAAGCAACGTATCCGTTCCTCACGTTCCTGCTCCGGCAGCAGCCCAGGCTGGCATTGACCTGGCCGACATGTTCGGAGAGTTAAAGCAGGAACTTGAAGACGGCGCCACGACGGACGAAGAAGATCCGGAGACGCATTACAACCTCGGTGTCGCGTTCCGGGAAATGGGTCTGCTGGACGAAGCGGTCGGAGAATTACAGAAAGTTTGCCAATCCATCGAGCGTGGACATAAGTTCGGGCAAGTTATTCAGACCTATACATGGCTCGCTCAGTGCTTCCTGGATAAAGGCGTGCCGGACGCGGCGATACGATGGTATGAAAAGGCGCTGGCAATTCCAAGGCTTGATGATGAAGCCCGCACGGCACTCTATTACGAATTGGCTGCCTGCTACGAGAGCGCAGGAAATAAGAAAGCCGCATTGGCCAACTTCATGCAGGTGTATGGCAGCAACATTGATTATCGGGATGTTGCCGAGCGGATTACAGCCCTGAAGTCGTAGAATGTGGGGATGCAATTCTCCCCACCGCCTGAAGCAAATCACATGGTGATCATTTCCGCTAGGCCTGCGCTAGTAGGACGTGCTGCTTGACCGGCACACCTGATAGGCCCGAACTGCGGGAACCGGGATCCACAACGACGGAAACAATTCCGGCGTCGGAAATATCACGGCCGGACGCAACGCTTCAGCAACGGCCGGAGAAATCAGGGGCCCGGCATAGCGGCCTCGCCATCTGGTTACATCGAGTTGGGATGTTAATTTTCGTTTCCATCTGCGCGGTGGTGGGGGTAGTGCTGGTAATCCTGCCGTGGAGACCCGAGTGGACAGACAATCATTTATTACTGAGCTATCCGGGCTTGCGAACGTTCGTTACCAATAGTTTTGTCCGCGGATTGTGCAGCGGATTGGGAGCGCTCGATATCTGGATTGGATTTTCGCAAGCCATCACCTACCACGAAGAAAGCCGTGCCTGAAAGTCAGATTGGTAGTCCGCGTCTCCAAAAAGCTTTCGGCAGGACCTGAAAACTTCAACGAAAGATAAAAAGTCATGAATAGCGGCGAAGATAAACGCGCACCTTTGGCCTACGAGAACACGCCATTTTTAAACAGTCCAGACGGACGCATTCTTCGAATTTTGTCTGAGTACAGCGAGCCGCTGGCTCGTTTCCGCCGTGAGCAAATTCAAGACACGGTGGTGTTTTTCGGCTCGGCAAGATTTCATAGTCGCGTTGCGTCGCAAGAAAAGCTGGCCAACTTTTCGCGCGAATCCGCGAACGAGTCGAACCGTGAGATTAATATCCAGCGCGCCCGGGCAGGCCTGGACATGGCCCGCTATTACGAAGACGCGCGCAAGCTGGCTTTTCTTCTAAGCCAGTGGTCTATCCAAATTCCGGCGCGCCGGCACCGTTTTGTCGTAACCACTGGCGGCGGCCCGGGAATCATGGAGGCTGCAAACCTTGGCGCCCAGGAGGCGCACGCCAAAACCATCGGACTAAATATTCATCTGCCGTTCGAGCAGTCGCCGAATCCCTATATCACCCCTTCGCTGAATTTCGAGTTCCATTACTTCTTCATGCGTAAGTTCTGGTTCGCCTATCTCGCCAAAGCGCTGGTAATCTTCCCCGGCGGATTTGGGACCTTCGACGAATTGTTCGAAATTCTCACCCTTGCGCAAACTGAAAAGCTTGCCAAGAAGATTCTGGTCGTCATTTACGGCAGTGAGTACTGGAAGAAATTAATCAACTTCCAGGTCATGGTGGACACAGGGACTATTTCGCAAGCGGACCTTGACCTGTTTAAGATTGTGGATTCTCCGGAAGAAGGGTTCGAGTTTTTGCGCGATGGCCTTACGAGTTACCACCTGACACCCGAGCCGAAACGGTCGCGCGAGGTCGTACCCGAAATCGCGAAAACGAATCCCTAAGTGGCATTCGGATGCCTACCCGGCCCATCCTCTACTACGTTACCGACAGCAGCAGTTTTGCTGGGGACCAGAGCAGTCGGAGCAAACTGCTGCTCGACAAAATTGGCGAGGCTGTACGTTCTGGCATAGATTTCATCCAATTACGCGAAAAAGGGATGCCGATTCCCGAATTGGAAGCGCTGACCTTCACGGCCGTCCAAATCCTGCGCGATAGGGTTCCCAGTGCGGAACAGGTAAAGACACGGCTCTTGATTAATTCCCGTGCCGATGTCGCAATCGCCTGCGCGACCGACGGAGTTCATCTGCGATCGGACGATGTCTCCATTGAAGATGCAAAGGAAATCTGGCGTCCGCGCCAAAACTCTACTCGCGATCCCAAATTAGATCAGGTGATTTCAGTATCGTGTCATTCAGTGGACGAAGTGAAACGTGCCGCTCGCGATGGCGCAACTTACTCCTTGTTCGGCCCTGTGTTTGAGAAGCGCGATGCTTCCGGAGTGGCTGCCGCTGGGCTCGAAAAGTTACGCGAAGCTTGTGCCGCAAATATTCCTGTGCTGGCGCTTGGAGGAATCACCCTTCAGAATGCTCGCGAATGCATAAATGCGGGCGCAGCCGGTATCGCGGGGATACGTCTATTTCAGGAAAATAATATTGAAGAAGTTGTGAGGAATATCCGGTTCTGAAGAATCCTGGAAGTGGCGGAAACTCCTCGCGGGCGAGGCGCCCGCGCCACACATGCTTAACGACGAGAGGAAAGCATGCCGAGGATTTCGTGCAGGCCTTGGCGAATATGTTTCAGGCTGGCTTGTGATCTTGCGGGAAATGGCAGGGGCGCCTGCTTCTTGTCTGATTTGATTTCTGTCCGCAAATGCTGGCGTGCTCCCGCGATGGTGAAGCCTTCTTCGTAAAGAAGACTCTTGATGCGAAGCACATTGTCCACGTCTTTACGGCGATACATGCGCTGCCCCGTGCTGCTTTTGACGGGTTTCAATTGTGAAAACTCCGTCTCCCAGAAGCGCAGCACGTATGCAGGGAGATGGCACAGTTCGGCGACTTCGCCAATCCGGAAATACAATTTGTCAGGAACCATTACGTCGCTGGTTTTCACGGGTTGGGCG